>CATLGN010000009.1 GCA_949935685.1 uncultured Lachnospiraceae bacterium
TCTTTTATATCCTGACATATTACAGATATTTCCGCAAAACATCCGCTTTATCGGTTTTCTCCCACGGGAGATCCAGATCGTTGCGTCCGAAATGGCCATAAGCAGCCGTCTGTTTGTAAATCGGCCGGCGCAGATCCAGCATTTTGATAATGCCTGCGGGACGCAGGTCGAAGTTCTCACGCACGATCTCCACCAGTTTCGCATCATCCACCTTTCCGGTTCCAAAGGAATCGACCATCACCGATGTGGGCTGCGCCACGCCGATTGCATAGGAAAGCTGAATCTCGCACCGTTCTGCCAGCCCTGCCGCTACAATGTTCTTTGCCACATAGCGCGCCGCATACGCTGCGGAACGGTCTACCTTTGTGCAGTCTTTCCCGGAAAATGCGCCGCCGCCGTGGCGCGCATATCCGCCGTACGTATCCACAATGATCTTGCGGCCTGTCAGGCCCGCGTCGCCGTGCGGTCCGCCGATTACAAAACGCCCCGTCGGGTTGATAAAGAACTTCGTCTCGCTGTCGATCAGCTCCGCGGGGAGAACGGGATCAAACACATACTTTTTAATATCCGCATGGATCTGCTCCTGCGTCACATCCGGGTCATGCTGTGTCGAAAGCACAACCGCTTCCAGTCTCTTGGGCTTACCGTTTTCATCATATTCCACGGAAACCTGGCTCTTGCCATCGGGACGCAGATACTGCAGCGTGCCGTCCTTGCGTACCTTCGTCAGCTGCAGCGCCAGCTTATGCGCCAGCGAGATCGGATACGGCATATATTCTTCCGTCTCATTGGTCGCATAACCGAACATCATACCCTGATCGCCGGCGCCGATCGCCTCGATCTCCGCATCGGACATCTTATTTTCTTTTGCCTCCAGCGCCTTGTCCACGCCCATTGCAATATCGGAAGACTGCTCGTCAATGGCCAGCATCACGGCACAGGTGTTTCCGTCAAAGCCATATTCCGATTTGTCATAACCGATTTCCTTTACGGTATCCCGCACAATCTTCTGCATATCGACATACGCGCTCGTCGTAATCTCCCCTGTCACAAGCACAAAGCCGGTACAGGTCGCAGTCTCACAGGCTACCCGGCTCATCGGGTCTTTTTCCATCAGCGCATCCAAAATCGCATCAGATATTGCATCGCACATTTTGTCGGGATGTCCTTCGGTCACGGACTCCGACGTAAATAACAGTTTCTCCATCTTTTTTCCTCCTTTAATAAATCGCGCGGGCTGCGCATCTTTGTTTTTATCGTACGGGAAACCCAAAAGAATTTCTCATATGATAAAAAAAATCCGCTTATATAAGCGGACTTGATTGATCTGATACTCAAATCCTCTTATTGTTCGATCTGCTCGCTCAGGTTGGCACCTTCCTTTCGGGGTTGCCGTGGCTTCTCGGGTCCTCTGTACCTCCACCACTCTGAATAAGAGAAATTAGCAATATGGAATTTTTATATCGGCAACAGTATACACCCGGACAGGGCATCTGTCAACCGCTTACCGCATGACATACCCTTTTCAGCCCACGCATAATTTAAACTTCTGCAGCGCCTTCTCCGTATCCACCAGCTCAATCTGCGCGCCAAGGCTCTTTAATTTCTGCGGAAAGTCTTCATATCCCCGCTCAATATAGCGAATCTCATCGATCGTCGTAAAGCCTTCCGCCGCCAGACCTGCGAGGACAAGCGCGGCGCCCGCGCGCAAATCCGGAGCCGTAATGCCGGCGCCGGTATATTTCTCCACGCCGTTGATTATGGCCGTATTGCCTTCCACCTTTACGCTGCCTCCCATGCGGGTCAGCTCATCCACATATTTAAAACGGTTTTCAAAAATGCTCTCCGTCACAATGCTTGTGCCGCTGGAAAGCCCGAGCGCAACGGCGATCTGCGGCTGCATATCCGTGGGAAATCCCGGATACGGCAGCGTCTTCACATGGGTATGCGTCAGTTTTTTGGAAGCCACCACACGCACCGCATCATCGGACTCCTCCACCTCGCAGCCGATTTCCAACAGCTTCGCACTGATGGATTCCAAATGCTTGGGAATCACATTTTTTACCGTAATATCTCCTTTTGTCACAGCCGCCGCAAACATAAATGTGCCGGCTTCAATCTGATCCGGAATAATGGCGTACTCCGTCTTATGCAGGCGGGAAACGCCTCTGATACGGATTACGTCCGTTCCCGCGCCTTTGATATTGGCGCCCATGCTGTTCAGAAAATTGGCGAGATCAACGACATGGGGCTCCTTTGCCGCATTTTCGATAATCGTCTGCCCTTCCGCCATAACAGCGGCCATCATAACATTGATCGTCGCGCCGACCGTCACCACGTCCATGTAAATATGATTGCCGCGCAGCGACTGCGCCTCGGCGATAATCAGGCCATGGGCAATGCTCACATTCGCTCCCAGCGCCCGAAAGCCTTTCAGGTGCTGATCGATGGGCCGGCTGCCGATATTGCAGCCTCCCGGCAGCGCCACCTCCGCTTTTTTATATTTTCCCAATAATGCGCCCAGAAGATAATAGGACGCACGGATCCGCTTAATATAGTCCCCGTCGATAATCAGATCGTGGATCTGCGATCCGTTGATTTTTACCGTATGTCTGTCGATTCGCTCTACAATGCCGCCGATGCTGGCAATGGCCTGCAACAATACATTGGTATCCCGTACATCGGGCATATTTTCTATCATTACGGTTTCATCCGTCATCACGGAAGCGGCCAGAATCGCAAGCGCAGCATTTTTCGCACCGCCGATCTCCACTTCGCCCACAAGCGGATTCCCACCTTTAATCGCATATTGTTCCATTTTTCAACCTCTGAAAATTTAAGACTAATAAGTAGTATACCACATTTCTTTCATTTGTAAAGCCGTAGTAAATTTCAGCTTAAGTGGTTCAATGGATTGACCTGTGTCCCGCCGATCAAAATCTCAAAATGTACATGAGGTCCCGTGCTTCTTCCCGTATTGCCGCTGAGCGCGATTTTCTGGCCCTGCGATACATGCTGCCCTGCTTTTACAAGCACCTTGCTCAGATGTCCGTACCGGGTCTGCCGCCCGTCTCCGTGGTCGATATAGACCACATAGCCGTAGCCGCTTCCCCAACCCGCTTTTGTGACAACACCGTCACAGGAAGCCATGACAGTCGTGCCAATCGGCGTCGCCCAGTCGATTCCCTTATGATAGGAAGAAGCGCCCTTTGTCGGTGCATTCCGTCTGCCGAACCCGGAGGACAGGCGTCCGCCCGAAATCGGTTTGATATAGGAAGGCGGTATCTTCGTTCCCCGTTCCACAATCTTGGGCACAGCCTCCATTGTCACTTCCTCTTTTTGGATCTCCCGCTCCGTCTCCGCATCGTTGCGATAGGAGACAACCGCCACAACCTTTCTGTGACCCGCCGACGGTTCCTGTCTCGTCACCCGCTCTGTCGTGTACCAACTGTCATTATCTATATATATGACATCTGCGTCATAATTTTCTTCGTAGTATTCCTGCTCCTCGCGCAGTACCGTAAGCGCCGGCTCCGGCGACGTCACGATAATCTCATCCCCCACCCGGATTGTGGAATTTTCATCCTCTATGGCGGGATTCATGGCGATCAGTTTTTCCATGGGAAGATCATTGTCCAGCGCGATCTCCGAAAGCGTATCGCCGGCCACAACCTCGTATATTTTGCTTTTCTCTTCTTCGTTTGTCACCTGGCGGATGGCATCTGCGACCGGTGTCAGCGCCTCCGACGGCAGCCAGGCTTCCACCACTTCCACCGTATCGCCGTAAGCGAGCGAAACCAACCCCAGTTCATAATCCGAAAATTCCATTTCCTTTTCCGGTTCGATTTCCGCAAACGCCCGGTTCATACTGGCATCCGCGCCGGCCTCTCTGTGGAAATCCTCTGCCTCCGCCTTTTTCTGCTCCTCTTCCCTGTCGATAATCTGTGTCGTAAGCACATTCAATTCCCGGGAGGGGTCCCGTACCAGGCTGACATCATACTGGTCTTCCGTGTCATATTTGTCCAGCACCGCGTTCAAAAGATGCAGGACATCTTCCGAGCCGGCAAGGTTCACGGTAAAGTCATTGATCTTTACCGTATAGGAGCGAAGCAGCGTTTCCTTTTCGCTGTCTTTCATCACCTGTTCCATATTGGAGATAATCTCCTCTCGGGAATCCACCCGTCCAAAGTACACTTCCTCGCCTTCGACAGACACTTCCGCCTCAAACAGGACAGGCGAAGTGCGTTCCTGCGCAACCCGCAGACGCGCCTCACGCACATAATCTTCCATATCTTCGACTGCGCTTGTCCCAACCGGCACACCGTTTAATGATACGTAAAATATATTGTTCCCCGTAGACTCGGGTTTCATATAACAGGGCAGAAAAAGAGCGCTGACAATAATTGCCAGCCCCATTCCTTTCATATATGCCCATCTTATCTTTCTTCCTTTTTGCATCTTTTCCCGACTTTCCGCATGCAATTCGTAACAATTTTGTAACAGTTTTATTCTAACAGTTAATAATTTACTTGTAAAGAATTTTCTGGTAAGATACCGGTATGGATTCCATTATCTTTCACATTGATGTCAATTCCGCATACCTGAGCTGGACAGCCCTGCAGATGCTCGCAGACGGCAGTTCCACAGATCTGCGCAGCATTCCGTCCATTATCGGCGGCGATATGGAAAAACGCCGCGGTGTCGTGCTGGCCAAATCCATTCCGGCAAAAAAATACGGCATCCGCACCGGCGAACCCGTCGTCAATGCAATGCGCAAATGTCCTTCTCTTATTATGGCTCCTCCCGACCACACATTATATGCACGGCGCTCGCATGAGCTTATGACATATCTGTCGGATATATGCCCGGATATTGAACAGGTCAGCGTTGACGAATGTTATATGGATTTCACCCCTATCGCGACACGTTACGTCTCTCCGACGGCCTGCGCGGATAACATCCGCCGCGAAATCAGGGAGACATTTGGCTTTACCGTCAATATCGGTATCTCCGACCGTAAAGTGCTGGCAAAAATGGCTTCCGATTTCCGGAAGCCAGATATGACGCATACACTATTTGTCAGCGAAATCGAAAAAAAGATGTGGCCGCTGCCCGTTTCTTCCTTATATATGTGCGGGAAATCCAGCGAAGAAACGCTCCGCAAACTGGAAATCCTAACGATCGGCGACCTCGCCCGCTCCAATCCCGCGATTCTGAAAGCCCATCTGAAAAGCCACGGCGCACTGTTGTGGGAATATGCCAATGGTATCGATCCCGCAACCGTACTTTCCGAACCCGCAAAAGCAAAAGGCATCGGCAATTCCGTTACCCTTGCCGCAGATGCGGTAACATCCGGGGAGGCCCATACGGTGCTGCTTTCTCTCGCCGAATCCGTCGCCGCAAGACTGCGCGCCCACAATCAGAAAGCGCTGATGGAAAGTCTGGAAATCAAATATGCCGATTTCCGCACCGCCTCGCATCAGACTATGCTGCCCGCCCCTGTGGATTCCGACCGCGCCATTTACGAAACGGCCTGCCGGCTGTTCGACGAGTCATGGAGCCACGAACCGGTGAGACTATTGGGCATCCGCACCGCAAAACTCTGTTCCGCAGCCGAACCCGTTCAACTTTCCCTCTTTGATACACAGCAGTCCGCCGCCACCGAAAAACAGCAAAAACTCGATCGGGCAATCGACGCCATCCGCAAACGATTCGGTGAGGATGCCGTGATACGCGGCTCTCTGCTGGAGCGGAAAGACGCGTGGAAAAAGCACTGATGGGGTCAGCTTATTTCTTCCTCACACTATACCCGAATGTCCCCAAAGGCTTACCGAGAGAATAATATGTCCCGTGGGAATAAACGATTGGATTTGCCTTTGCCAGATCAAATTTTCCGCCGGCATCCATATATTCTTCCCGCGCATGGACAGCCGTCACCTGCGCCAGAAACATATGGTGGCTTCCCAGTTCTCTGACTTCCGTCACACTGCATTCGATATTGACCGGGCTTTCCGCAAGCAGCGGCGCCGGACCCTTTTCACCCGGCAGGGGTGTCAGTTTCATTTCCTTCCATTTATCGACATTCCTGCCACTTTTTACCCCGCAGTAGTCAACGGCATAAACAAGATCCTCGGTTGTCAGATTGATCACGAACGCGCCGCTCTCCCGAATCATATGGTAAGAGTGCCGTTCCGGTCTGACTGAAATGGATACCATGGGCGGCGCGGTGCATACCGTGCCTGTCCACGCCACTGTAAACAGGTTCTGCTCTCCGTTCGTTCCCGCCGCGCTGACCAGCACCACCGGCAGCGGATAGAGCATATTGCCGGGTTTCCAAATCTGTCTGCCTGTCATATGAGTTCCTTTCTTCCTATTATATATATCCCAATAGCTGCGCTGCCAGTATGCCAAGATTTGCCAGTGAAGCCAACAGCGTAACGATTACCAGACCGTACAGCCCCTTTCTTCCGGTTTTCCCCTGTACCAGCTTTCCATCCAGTTCTTTGGTCTGATTTTTCAATTCTTCCACCAGGACTGCCTGTACATTCCGATAAACCTTTACACTTTCCCGATGCATATAGTCTTCCAGCTCTTTGTTGACAGCCTTCTCTTTTTCAGCATGAGAAAGCGCCGTTTCATTGCCCTGCGCCAGCATCTCTTTTATCTGTCCCAGCGTTGTCTGCGCTTCTTCCCATGCCACGGCCATCGCCTGTCGGACTTCTTTTTCCTCCTGTAAGACCGTCCGAATATCTTCGCGGAGTGTCTCCAATGTATCAGGAACCGCGCCGATGTCACCGCGCAATGCCTGCAGCGCCTCCGGCAGTGCGCCGATCTCTCCGCGGACCGCTTCCAGTGCCGTCGGCATCATTCCGATGTCGCTTCGAATCGTCTCTCCATCTGCGCGAACCGCTTGCAGTTCCTCACGCATCGCCTGTATATTTCCAGAGATACCGCTGATTGTCTCTGATACCGCGCGCATGCGCTCTGCCTGAACGGAATCCTGCCGCTCCGTCTCATCCATCCGGGCCACCGTCTGTCCGGTAAGCTGCTTTACCTGTTCTGCCAGCGCGCGGAGCTGCTCTGCCGATTCCACATTTTTCAGATTCAGCATACGCATTTCCTGCATACATTCGTCATATCCCTGTATCTGTTCCCGCAGCCGGATCGTCTCCTTTGCCTCTGCCTGCGCATTCGCCCTGATAATCTCCTGTGCGCTGCAGCGCTGCGACAGCTTATCCATATAATTGTCCATCTATTTTCCTCCGCATGTATCTCTCTGCCGTCTTCTGGTATAACAGTTCAGACAGACTGTTCCGTTGACATATTTAGTACATTTTATCATTTCTCAAAAAGAATGACAACCGCAATTCCATCATTCCTCCCGGCAAACGCCGGATTGGACAGACTGTGAACCTTTCATGCGTGGAGGATAGCAACGGAAAAAGTCCTGACAGGATTATGGATTTCTGGCAGAGGCGTATCATTCCGGCCGCACGCCGGGCTACAGGCATAATCGGTTCTAAGCGCTGCGATAATAAACGCCGAGCGGCGTGTAACCGGCCTCCATGCGCCATCCCGGCGCAAATCGGCCTTTTCCGGACATCCCTGTCCGGAAATTACAAGTTGTGGCGCAGCGGCAAGAACCGCTAATACCCTCCGCAAGGCGCGCGGCCGGAATGATACGCCCCTGCCAGAATCACATATTGCATTGCAGACTTTTTCAGTTTCCATCCGGTTCAATTAAGGAAAGGTTCACAGTCTGTCCAATCCGGTGTTTGCCGTGCAACAAAGCTACCGCACGGTCAGTTCTGCAAATTGATCCTGCAAAATATAATAGCTTTTTCGAAGCCGCTCAAAATACGGATAGTAATCCCATTCATCCCATGTGAAGTATTGCAGCTTCGTCATTCCGGCATCCTCTGCCAGTCCGACCCAGATGCCGTCAATCGGAATTCCTGAGAATCCGTCGTTTTTCCAAAAGTCATCCTCGATCTCTTTCCGGGAAGGGTCCCGGAAATTCAGCAGCAGCCAGGGGATGCGGATCTCCAGAACATCGCCCTCATAATAAAAGTCCGAGAGCGAGTCGTATGCCGCCGAAGTAAAATCACTCGTGCCATACCGCAATGCCCCCGTTTCGAAACGTTGTACCGGTATCACTTCATCCCGGTCAGGCAAAACCAATTCCCGTTCCAGAAAAGAATAAATGGGGTCAAACACCGTACCGTCGTTCCGCTTCCTTTCTTCCGTGCTCTCGATCTGCTTATCATATTCCGCGTAATGGTACCGATAGCGGTCATAATAGCTGTGCACGAGCAGGCGGGAGTCCTCCTTCCCATCGATTACCAGAACAAAATCCGCCGGACGGGAAAATGTCATATCCTCATACGTACGGCTGCCGGAATGCGGCGTTATGTCAAAGGGAAGCACAATCCTGCAATTGTCAAAATTCCCGTCTTTCTTTTTTACCATCAGATACAGATACGCACAGTCATAGCGGGCAGACAATGACGCAGAATCCGAATCCGCCAGTATATCGTTCCTGCCCCATTCCGTATCCTCCCCGTCCAGAATCACGTTTTCCCGCCCCTCGCCCGGAACAAAATCCAGCAGGCCGAAATGCTGCTCGCATGTCATCATATCACACCAATATGCCCGGCGTTCAGGATTCGAATAATCTTCCGTATTCCACGTCCGCTTAAACCACTCGTCCTGCCATGCAAACACCAGCCCGCCCGCGTAACCGCTGTCGTGAATATCCCGCATCATGGATGCCAGCATTTCTCCCTGTTCCGCTTCCGTGTGATGTCCCTGGTCAAATCCGGTGACAGGATTGGCATGGGTGATGCCGCGCGAAACGGGAATGCCAAACTCCGCCACAAGCACCGGCATCGTATGCTGCGCAATCAAATCTTCAAGATATGCCCGGTAAGGATTGGGATTTCCGTCCGCATCCCGATATTCCCGGTAGTCAGTCTGCGTATAGAGCGCATTGGGATAATACGGATAAATATGATATGAGGCAAACATACCGCTGGGAAACGCCTCTGTCGCCCGCAGCCTTTCCTGATTGAGCGTAATGCTGTCTTCTTTCTCCATAGTTTCACTGGGATGTGTCAGCATATCCGCCGTAACCCAGTTGGAATAGCTGACCGGCCGCTGTGTGCGGTATTTTTCCATCTCGTATGAAACGGCATAATCGCCGGTCTGCGCCCAGAACACTTCAAACGGCGTCGCGTCATCCGTACAAATATACGTGCCTTCATATGCAGTCAGCTCCGGGTGCGCCTCGTTTGTTGTCGTCACAAATGCCGCATCCGACTCAATGCCGAGAATCCATCCGGCCACATAAGGCGAAATATCATATTGGTAAATGCCTGACGCCTTTCCCTGCATCGGATCAATCGTGCAGTTTCCGTGGATCAGATCCACCAGATCGCGCATATCCTTTTCCAGATATTCCATCATCTGCCCGTCAAACGCATCGCCGCTCTCCGCAAGCCGGCCCTCGTCATACCATGTACCCTGAAACAAATACAGCGGCTTTTCCGCCGTCAGATTATATTCGTAAAACGCCTCGTAGAAGTCCGGCGGCTGCACTGTGTAAACCCGGACACAGTTGGCATGCATTTCTCCGATCTGCTGAAACCATCTCGCATACGCATCCTTTGTCACGGCCGCCTCACCCGGAAAATATCCCGGTTTCCCCAGTCCCATATTCACGCCTTTGACATAAAAATCTTCAAAATCCGTTCCGTTATACGCACACAGATAGGTTTCGCCCGCTTTGAACCAGAACTGCGCTCCGTTTTCCCGGCATGGCACCGGCGGCCCGCCTGCCGCATCCTCCGAAGAAGCGCCTTCCTGCGCCTGCATCTGTTCCGCCGCTTCCCGCGGCGCTTCTCCCACGCGCATCCGCTCGATCATCCGACCGTATTCCGCCCCGTCTCCCTCCACACAGGCCGTTAAAAAAACCGATATTCCCGCCAAAAGAAAAGACAGTAATATTTTTTTTCTGACATCCATTCCCATACCCGGTTCCCTTCCTGCTATTATGATTCATTCTAATAACAGAACTGCTTTTTTGTCAAGAAACACCACATTCCTGTCTTTGTGCAATATGTATATATATTATTTTTTCAAAACTGCTCTTTTATAAAATTTTACTACAAATTTACATTTCATTCATAATTTATTCATAAATATGTGCTATGCTATAACTATCTTGAAACAGCAAAATACGTAATGTTCTTCATTACACATACAGATAAATTTTTTCATAATAGCCCCGGTGTTCTGTGATGAACATCGGGGCACTCCTCATTTTCAGGACACCTATTTCCTACGCTACATAGCCGTACATAAAGATAAAGTGGCAGATACTTCCGCCGAGAACAAACAAATGAAAGATCTCATGGGAACCAAAATTCGCGTGTCTTCTGTTAAAAAGCGGAAGTTTCAGCGCATAGATAACGCCGCCCACAGTATAGACAATTCCGCCTGCCAGAAGCCACAGGAACGCGCCGGTTGACAGCAGCGCCCGCAGTTGTCCAAACACAAGGACGCACACCCATCCAAGAGCAATATAGACAAGCGAAGAAAACCATTTCGGACAGGTAATCCAGACAATATTGATGACCATTCCCAGCAAGGCAATCCCCCATACAAGCGTCAGCAGCATCAGTCCGCTTTTCCCGCCCAAAACAAGCAGACATACCGGCGTATACGATCCGGCGATCATCACAAAGATCATCATATGGTCAATTTTACGGAAAACCCGCAAAGCCCGGTCCGACACCGTTACCGTATGATATGTCGCGCTGGCGCCATACAGTAAAATCATACTGAGCATAAAAATTCCCATCGCCAGAAAGCTGGAGTATCCTGCGCTCATCCCTGATTTCACAAGCAGCGGCACCGACGCGAATACCGCCATCATCATCCCGATAAAATGTGTGATTGCGCTCCCCGGTTCTCTTATTGTAATCTGCATGACAACACCTCCGCTTTTAAAAACCTTCTCATGTAGTTTTTAATACTACTTGTTATGTTACTAATATTACGCTATATTATATGCATTGTCAATAAGAAATACTCAAAAAATTTGATGTTGATTCCCACTACTCCTCAATCACCTGTATCTCCAGATAGTCAAAATCCACGTCTTCCATAAAGCAGTCTTTCGGGAAGCGCGCTTTCGCATGGCGCTGAAACTGTGTAACGATGGCGTCCAGCCAGATCGGCTGTCCCAGATCGAAGCGGACACAGCACTCTTCCAGCGCATGAAATACTTTCCGCGTCCTGTTCTCCGTTCCCGGCTGTTCGATCACAGTATCCCGAATCATATGATTGTCCTTCCAGATTTTGCACCACATGCGAAACATTTTTTGCCCTCCTGCTATTTTCTGTATTTTTATACAATACTTTTTTCCTATTTATTAATTTTTTGTGAATAATACCCATTCTTGCTTTTTTATGATATAATACAATATATCATCATAATACGATTGCATCCGGCATATAATATTAGTATTCTGCCATAAATAAAAGAGGTATGCAAATGGAATTTAAGCCTTCATCAGACAGCGGCGTGGACTCATGGAAGGAAGTCACACTGATATACAATTCAGCATTAAAAGAAATGGGAACCAAACTGGAAATTCTGAACGATGAATTTCAGCATGTGCACAGGTATAACCCGATCGAGCATATCAAATCCCGGCTGAAATCTCCGGAAAGTATTGTAAAGAAACTGAAAAAACATGGCTATGAATCCACCATAGAAAATATGGTCAATTATGTCAACGATATTGCCGGCGTTCGTGTCATCTGTTCTTTTACATCCGATATTTACCGGATTGCGGAAATGATTTCCAATCAGAGCGATATTAAGATACTTTCCGTAAAGGATTATATCAAACACCCGAAGCCAAGCGGTTACAGAAGCTATCATATGCTCGTCTCCATCCCCATCTTTCTCTCGGACAGAAGCGCCGATACCAAGGTGGAGATTCAGATTCGTACGGTAGCGATGGATTTCTGGGCCAGCCTTGAGCACAAAATCAACTACAAATTCGAAGGGAACGCACCCGTATTTATCCGCAATGAACTGATTGAATGTTCCAAGATCATCTATGAACTGGACGATCGGATGCTTTCTCTCAATGATCAGGTCCTTACATACAGCAGGACAAATCAGGAATACGCAAACGCTCCCCGGCCATAAGCAGGGGAGCGTTTTTCCGCAAAATCTCTCTGATCTGATTTCTCTATTCCTCATATCCGTTGGGATTGTTCTTCTGCCACCTCCAGGAGTCTTCGCACATTTCCCGGATGCCATTTTCGGCCTTCCAGCCGAGTTCTTTTTCCGCTTTGGACGCGTCGGCATAGCAGGTGGCAATATCGCCGGCACGTCTCTCTTTGATGACATAAGGAATCTTCACACCGGAAGCCTCCTCGAAATTCTTTACAATATCCAGTACACTGTAGCCCGCGCCCGTTCCCAGATTGTAAATCTCCGTTCCCGGATTCTGACGTATCTTTTCCACCGCTTTGACATGCCCTTTTGCCAGATCGACCACATGGATATAGTCCCGCACACCGGTTCCGTCCGGTGTATCGTAATCGTTTCCGAAAACGCCCAGTTCTTTTAATTTCCCGACAGCCACCTGTGTGATATAGGGCATCAGATTATTCGGAATGCCGTTCGGATTCTCGCCGATCGTGCCGCTCTTATGCGCACCGATGGGATTGAAATACCGAAGCAGGATTACATTCCACTCCGTATCCGCTTTCTGCATATCGATCAAAATCTGTTCCAGCATGCCCTTGGTCTGCCCGTAGGGATTGGTAATCTGCCCTTTGGGGCATTCTTCCGTAATCGGAATAAAAGCCGGATTGCCATATACCGTTGCAGACGAAGAAAAGATAATATTTTTCACGCCATGCCTGCGCATCACATCCAGCAGCACAAGCGTACCGCTGATATTATTGTAATAATATTCCCACGGCTTGGCCACCGATTCGCCTACCGCCTTCAGTCCTGCGAAATGAATGCAGCAGTCTATGGACTGTTCCGCAAACACCTTTTCCAGACCGTCCCGGTCCAGAATGTCGACTTCATAAAATGTTACCGGCTTTCCCGTGATCTTCTCCACGCGCTTCAGCGATTTCTCACTGGAATTGCTCAAGTTATCCACTACGACCACATCGTATCCGGCTTCCTGTAATTCCACTACCGTATGGCTGCCGATATAGCCGGCGCCGCCTGTTACTAAGATTGCCATGCCATGCACCCTTCCCTTTCCACTGTTTTCTCTTACTGCCTACAGTTTACGGAAATCCCGGTGTCTCCACAAGATGGGAATGTTGCGGAAACCTGTCAAAATGTTAAATCCCTATAAAGCAACGCCGTTTTTTGCAAGCAGTTCACGCGCACTGTCCACCGAATCGACTCCCGTCCTGTTTTTGATCGGCGCAAACTCCTTTTCTCTGACAACCTCATAAGGCAGGCAGCTCTCCAGTTCATGGATCATGTCCAACACAAGCTGTTCGTACTTATAGCCGTTCGGTTCTTCCGGCTTCACCGGACAGCCGTCTGCATTCAGATGCGGAATCTTTTTCTCCACCACATGCAGCGGCAGATTGTTGTTGACAATCTGTTCGAGATCCTTTACCCGGAACAGATAATTTAAAATCGCGCCGAAATTGTAAGCCGGATCGCCCTTTTCATCCTTCGCCTCCATCAGCTCACGGGTCAGTTCATAATATTCCACAATCGACGGACGCCCGTCTTCCAGACACATAACACCGACCTTTTCATCGGGCGCAGCTTTTCTCACCACTTTGGAGCCGGACGCCCGGTTTTCCGCAATCACCGCGCCCACAAAACAGGGGTCGGCAATGCGCTGCAATACGTTATCCACAGCAAAAACATTCAGCCACTCCACGCCCAGTTCCCGCATTTTTCTGCCGACGCCGCTGCGCTCCATGGAGACAAACCAGCCGCCGTTTCCGTTCGGGGACGTGGAGATTTTGCCTTTTTCTTCCATATACACTTTGCCGTTATAGTCAGACGCCGGCGCCATTTCCTGACGGAAAAAGAAAATATACGACGGATCATATCCGAAATACGCATGTTCCGCAAAAAATGACGTTGTCGCCGCATGGTTTTTATCGCTCGTCATAATAAAAAACGGAACCCAGGCGCCGCTTTCCTTTACCACATCCAGCGTATTGTGTATAATGCGCTCAAAAATATAGACCGGTTTGGTCAATCCAATATCGAACATCCCCTTGGGCGCATCCGAACCCAGGCGCGTCCCCATGCCGCCGGCCAGCAGTACCGCCCCTACTCTGCCTGCGCGGATGGCATCCAGACCAATTTGACGATACCGCGCTTCCCGCTCCCGGATCGTATCCAGCTCCATTGCCGCCAGCGGAGCAATCACCCCCCTGCCGCCTGTTTTGCCCGTCTGCGCTTCCCGCGATGTCAGCATGGAAAAATCCGTATCCATCACCTGTTTCAGCAGTTCTGCCTGCTCCGCTTCTGACAATTCCTCGTAATACTGCAGAACGTGAAGCTGCCCATACCGTTCCAGTTTTTCATAAGCCTTTTCATATGTCGTCATATCCGTTTTCCGCCTTTCCCTCTGGTCATAATTCCAGAGAATCAAAAAATCCGCCGCTGCCAAACCGCTCCTCTTTCATACGCAGCAAGTACGCTTTCATTTCTGCCAGCTCCGCCCCCATATCGCAAAGCGCCGCGTCAAAATTTTGCTGTGTCAATGCGCCCGTATCAAGAAGAATATCATAGTATTCCCTGCGGTTTCCATATTCCTCCCGTACGATCTGCCATGCCTCCTCATGCGGACACCCCTTCGTATGTTCCCGCAAATATGCCGTCAGTTCTCCACGCACGCTGCGCTGCAGTCCGTTATCGTACAGCAGCCGCAAAAGCGCCAGACGCGCTTTTCCTTTTCGTTTTTGACTCAGAAAATATTCCAGATTATTTTCCATACTGCCAATATCTTCTTCTCCGCACAATATCGTCTGTTGATATCCATCCCGGTCAGGCGTATGCATAACCTGCATAAGCCGGGTATCCCATTTCCCAATCCATTCCGCCGTTCCCGCTTCCGGCAGGTTCAGCAGATACGGGTCGTCCAGCTTATGCACCGCCGCCGCCAAAAGCCCTCCGGTGTACACCCTGTCCGCTTCCGGCAGATCCGGCACGCCATCTGTTTCCAGCAGCATCTGTTCCAGACGCACACACTGCAAAAACGCCCCCTTCCCAAACAATATCTTCCGTCTGGGCAGGCGTACAATTTCCAATTTGCTGCAATAGGCGAACGCCCAGTCATCGATCTCCTCCACGCCGCCCGGAAGAATTACCTCCCGAATCCGCTTATTGCTCAAAAATGCCTTTCTGCCGATCTTCACCACACAAGCTTCGCCTATTTTTCCCGGTATCCAGGCGGTATCACCGCCGCCTTTCCACTGCAAAACCGTGATCTGTCCGTCATATTCCGCGTACTGAAAGGCATTTTCGTCCCCGTTCTGATTCCACTCCCGTATCATATCGTTCCGTTACAGCTCCAGCGCTGCAATTTCCTCCTGCAGTTCATTCTTTCGCTCCGAAATCAACAGTTTTTCATTATGCCGCCGATAGTCTTCACTGCCGAACATACCGATAAACCGCGCGCTGTAATCGTTCACGGTCAGTTCTGTCACAAAAATCAGCATTTCATTCCCCTCCGGGAAAACTTCTTCCAGAAACGCAAAGAGTGCATGAAGTCTGGCGCCCACTTCTGCCGTTTCCTTTTTCATAGCGTCAATCCGTTCCCGGAAATGCGCTTCCACACCGGCAAAACCGTCGCTTCCGTCTTCCAGAAGCATCCGCTTTTTTTCCCGTTCCAAAAATGCCAGCACCCGCTTTTTCTTTCTGCGCTCCGCTTTCGACAATGCACCGGCCTTTTGCAGCGATGCCAGGCGCTTTTCCAGGCGGACAGCCTGCTCTTCCAAAAGCTCCCCTGCTCCGTCTCCTTCGCTGCGGGTCAGAAGCGCTTTCACAGCTTTGAGAACGCCGGTCAGTTCCGTCAAATAGTCCGCCGTTTCCACCACATCCCGCATTTCGCTCTGTATCCGGTCGAGCAACATACCGACCAATGACAGTCGTTCGTCAAACGGCGCTTCCAAAGCCCGTTTTTTCGCGGATGCCGGCGCCTCGCCCGCCAGAATGCGGCTGATCTGATAATCCCGCTTATATTTATT
>CATLGN010000010.1 GCA_949935685.1 uncultured Lachnospiraceae bacterium
GTTTGTGCGTCTGTTTGGAGGCGAAAATGGGAATTGATATGCCGGAGTGCGGGGCGCGGCGGAGAGGGGCGCATGGAGATGACATATGAAAAGCAGCGGCGGCTGGCCTATGCAGCCCGCCGCTATCATCTGGACAACCAACAGCAGAGCGATCTCGCCAGAGAAATGGGTGTGTCCCGGCCGATGATCAGCCGAATGCTGTCGGAGGCCAGAGAAGCGGGGGTTGTGGAGATTACCATTCATGAGCCGGACGGCAGAGCCGCGGGGCTTCTGGAGCGGCTCTGTGCAACGGGCCTGGTCCGGGGCGGGCGCATTGTGGAGGACGGCGGGGATGACAGAATGACGAATCAGTTGCTGTCCCGGGAGACGGCCGCGCTGTTGGAGCGTCTGCAAACCCGGCGGCTTGGCGTGGGATGGGGCTATTTTGCCGGACAGCTTGTCAACTGGCTGGAGGAAAACCCGCGGCAGGACAGCATCATCAGTCATATTTGTCCGCTGATCGGAAATGCCGGTTTTCCTATTCGTAATTACCATTCCAATGAAAACGTGCGTTTGTTGGCACTGTATCTGGGGGCGGAGCCGTATTTTCTGAATCTGCCGGCTCTGCCCGAAAGTCCTGATGAAAAACAGGTGCTCTGTTCCACGGAACTGTATCATCAGATCTGCCGGGTGTGGGGACAGATGGATACGGCGCTGGTCAATATCAGCAATTATCCTTCCACGCCGGATTTTGCCTCGGTGGCGCGTTATGGGAACCGCCTGCAGGAACAGCGCGCCTGCGGCCGTCTGCTGGCATACTATTATAATGAAGCGGGCAGTATCATTGATTCGGAACAGGATTTTGCCATACAGATACCGCTGGAACTGTTAAAACGCTGCGGCCGGGTGATCGGCGTGTGTTCTGCCAATACGAGCGTGCGGGCGCTGCGGGGCGCGCTGCACAGCGGGTATTTTACGCATATTGTAGCGCGGACGGGTCTGGTACGCGTATTTCTGGATGCACCGGAACAGGCGGAAACATAATCAGAAGTAACATATGTAACCGTGCGGCCTGCAAAAAATGCAGGAAACACGGTTATTTTTGTGCACAAAACACAAAAAGAGAAAAGTAAAAATAATAAAATTATGAAAAAACACCATACAATGTTGACATTTGTAACACATAGGCTATAATGGAAATAACGTATGAAAAGGGAGGGATGCGCGATGGTTCTGGACAGCAAGGCGGTTGCCGCCATGCTTTTGGGAGCGGCGGAGCGGCTGGAGGAAAATGCGGACCGGCTCAGTGAAATTGATTCCCGCTTCGGGGACGGCGATCATGGTATTACAATGTGCAAGATTGCCCGGCTGATCAAAGAACAGATACCACAATGGGGGGAACGTTCCGTGCGGACATTTCTGGATGATCTTGGTATGGCTGTGATGGAGGTAAAAGGCGGTTCCGCAGGGCCTTTGTACGGCGCGTTGATCGGCGGTCTGGGCGTAAAGCTGGCGGAGGACGAGAATACGCCGGATGCGGTGCGAAGGATGTTTGCCGGCGCGCTGGAGGAGCTGGAAGACCTTACCACGGCAAAGGTGGGAGACAAGACGATGATGGACGCGCTGGTTCCCGCAGTGGAGGCGGCGCAACAGGCGGACGGAGACGCTGCGGCTGTTCTGGCGGCGGCGGCAGAGGCGGCGGAGGCAGGCGCGAAAGCGAGCGAGGGATTTGTCGCAAAGTTCGGGCGCGCCCGGAGCTATAAGGAGCAGACGATCGGAACGCCCGACGCGGGCGCGGTATCGACGGCGCTGTTTATCCGGGGCATGGCGCTGGGGTTTACAAAGCAATAAGAAAGAGAAGGCAGAAAAAGGAGGGTACAGCCTGTGAAAATGAAGAAGTTTATCAACAATCCCGAGAATCTTACAAGCGAAGCGCTGGACGGTCTGGCGGCGGCTAATCGGGATATTGTCTATCGGGGCGAGGACAATATGATCGTCAATCGGGCGCTGGAGAGAGCAGACCGCGTTACGATTGTCACGCAGGGCGGATCCGGCCATGAACCGGCGCTTTCCGGTTTTGTGGGAGAGGGCATGGTGGACATATCGGTTGTGGGCGATGTGTTTGCCGCACCCGGGCCGCAGGCATGCGTGAATGCAATCAAACTGGCGGATAAGGGAAAGGGCGTTTTGTATATTGTGCTCAACCATGCGGGCGATATGCTGACCGGCAATCTGACGATGAAGCAGTGTAAGAAACTGGGACTGCATGTTGTGAAGGTGGTGACACAGGAAGATGTGTCCAATGCGCCGCGGGAAAACGCGGACGACCGCCGGGGACTGGTGGGGTGTATTCCGGCCTATAAAATTGCCGGCGCGGCGGCAGCGGAGGGCAGAAGCCTGGAAGATGTGGCGGCGGTCACGCAGCGGTTTGCCGACAATATGGCGACGCTCGCGGTGGCGGTGCGCGGCGCAACGCATCCGGTGACAGGCGCGGCGCTGGCGGATCTCGGGGAAGAAGATATGGAGATCGGCATGGGCCAGCACGGAGAGGGCGGCGGCGGACGCCAGCCGATGAAGTCCGCCGACGAGACGGCGGAGATTATGGTCAATGCGCTTGTGAAGGACATCGGGATTCAGCCGGGCGAGAAGGTAATGCTGATAATCAACGGCTCCGGCGCGACGACACTGATGGAACAGTTGATTATTTACCGCCGCTGCGAGGAAATCCTGAAAGAACAAAATATTGAAATCGTGGCAAATTATGTCGGCGAACTGCTGACCGTACAGGAACAGGCAGGCTTCCAGATGTTTATGGCGCGCATGGACGACGAGCTGTTGCGGCTGTGGAACGCACCCTGCCATACCCCGTATCTGACAAAAATATAAAGGAGGATGTTTGCGATGGCTGCGGAATATATGCATATCGGGATACCGGTGACAAATAAAAAGCCCGGAATGACTTATAATGAAGGCGGAAAGTTCTGGGTCAGCAATGTGGACGATTATGATTATAAGATTGAATATCTGAAATTCGAGGAGGGAACGCCGTTCCCGGAAGCGATACACCGGCATCCGCATGTTGCCTATCGGGTGGACGATCTGGAAAAATATATAAAAGATGCGGACAGTGTTATCTGCGGGCCGATGGAATCCGGCAGCGGCGCGCAGCTTGCCTTTGTATGGAAGGACGGCGCGATTCTGGAGCTGTACCATCGGCCGGAGGCATAAGGGGAGCGGTGCGACATGTTTTACAGGTTTGCAATCAGAAACCGATATGGGTTTGAGACAAATACATATCAGACATTTATGCTGACTGTCCCGGTGGGCATGGCGCTGGTTTTGCTGTTGCGTCTGTCGGTTTGGCCGCTGATTGTACCGGGCTTTGCAATCGCATCCGCGGTGGAGATTGCCGTTTTTCTGACACTGGCCGCCGCGTATCGGGTCACAGGCGTACGGCGCGGCTGGTTTGCGCCGGCCTTTTTGGCCGGGCGGGATCCGCTGCTGCCCCGGAATGATCTGGAATGCTGGTGTGCGGCGACATTTGCCATCTGGGCGCATTCTTTTCTGTATCTGGAAGGCTGGCCGCTGATCACCGGCTCGCACCGCAGCAGGAGCAACGTAAAGTCGTTTCGGGAAGCGGCTCTGCAGGGCCAGTGGGAGATCAGAGATCGCGTCAGCGGGCTGGAAACCGTGCGCAGTCTGACGGCGGCTCACACGGGATGCGCCGGCGCGCCGTATGCGGGGTGGGATCTGTGCCGTGCCACACAGCTTCTGGGCATGATGTATATGGTGAAAATGATCGACAGGGAAGAACTGGACCGGGAACTGAGCAAAGCGGGCCGGGTGATTCAGGGCCGCTTTGGCTCCTGGGATGAACTGGCCGAAAGTTATCTGGAGGGGTATGAAGCGTGGTGCGTCAAATGCGGCAATCCGCATGTCGTACAGGCGGTGACACAGCGGCGCGCCGTTTACCGGCGGCTGCGGGAAACGCCGCACGGACCCTATACGGTTCCCTGGGAGACGGATTTGTTATGGGACGGCGGAAATGGCGCGCGGATCTCGGTAAAACGGATTATCGGGGAATACCGGGCGTGCGGAGGATTGTGACCAGTTTATTTATGCGTTACGCTTACGATCGTGGTATCGGTTCCGGGGAGGACAGTCGGACAAAAGATTGAGGCGTCGCCGGGATAATTTTACAGGAGTAACAGACCATGGCATCGAATGCTTTTCGGGCAGCCATGGTCTTTTTTGTCTTCCTGCGTTTGTCGTGTCCTTTGTGCGGCTGCATATGGCGGCGAATAACGAATCGTGGTATACTACAGATACCGGAGAGGCGTCAGGGTTATGAGGAGAGGGGAGATATGTGATGAAGAAAATTACAAAAATTACTGTGGGATTTTTGACGGCGGGATTGCTGTTTCTGCTGACAGCCTGTGGGCGTGCGGAAGCGGAGACCGCGATTGATGCGAAAACGGAGTCGTGGACAGAAGCGGCGGCGGGGGCAGAAACGGAATCGGCGCCGTCGGCGGAGACAAAGCCGGAAGCGGAGGCACCGCCGGAAGCGGACGGAGCGCCGCAGGAGGCAGATACGCCCTCGGCGCGCACTGTGACCTGTGAACAGGAAGGGGTATTTATGTCTGCCGTCATTCCGGACGGATGGGAATATATGGTTCGGACGGCGGAAGACACAGAGCCGGAAGAGAACGGAATGCTCTGTGCGATTGATTTCTGGCCGGAAAGCGCTCCCGAGGCGGTCTTTTCTCTGGGGTATCAACCGCAAAAGTTCGGCATATGCGGTACGGAAGTGACGACGGAGGCGTTTACGCTGCCAAATGGTATGAATGGCACCATGTTTACCGAGGTCATAGAGGATACGCTTTGGCTGACGGTGGTCTATCAGACCGGGGAATCTCAAAACCATGGCGGGACATATCTGATCATGGCATCCCCGGACGTATCGGTATGGGAAACGGCAGAACAGGATTTCTTACGGATACGGGATTCCGTGCAGGTTGGAGACGCGTCGGTACAGTGAGGATACGGCAGAAGGGAGAACACGAAGTATGTGGGGGATAAGATGGAAAAAGATCGTCCTGTTTTTGTCTGCACTGGCTGCCGGGGCAATGCTTACGGCATGTGGTCAGAGGGCAGGCACGGAGAACGGAGAAGGAGGAATTCTGGAAGATATGCTGGAGGAGGATGCCGACGGGGAGGCGGACAACTCTGCCGGTGCGGCGGCGGATGCGGAAGGTTTCCCGAACCCGGGTGGCAGTTCGGCAGTGGATTTGGCAGCGACAGGCGATGCGGGGGCAGACGCCGCAGCCGGTGAAATGCAGGAGATGTTCGGAAAGGACTGTATCGCTGCGCAGACCTTCTCCGTTTCGCTCAGCGAATACAGCGGGGAGGTCTGGTTTGTCCCGTTTGCGCCCTCTGCGGAAAACCCGGAGTTTCGGATGCAGATCATACAGGATGGGGAAGTTCTGCAGGAGATAGCGGGCTATGTGCCGGACGGACTGGCCGGAAAAGCGTTTGACAGCCTGGACGCGGTGTCTTTCTATGATGTCAATTTTGACGGCTGCACGGATATTGTGTTGATCGAGACATATGGCGGTACGGCGTTTGCGGCGGTTTATTACGGTTTTGCGGGTGATGCGGACGATTATGAGCGGTTTTTTATCGCGCAGGAAGCGCTGTCCTGCGCTGTTACGGCGCAGGCGGAGGAACTTTCCATTTCGGGAATCCGTGATTTTCTGACAGGTGGAAAGAAGAACGGCGAATTTACCGATTACCGGGAGGCGTATCGGGCAGTCGGCAGGCTGTGTGCACTGGAAGGCATGAGCGGGTTTGATCTGATTTATTTCGATGCGGATGAAATCCCTGAACTGGTTGCCGGGGAACCGGGCTATTTTGTAAGCCTGTATACATATGAGGCGGGAACGGTGTATCCGCTGATGGACCGGTGGGCGTACGGGGCCATGGGAAATGCGGGCTACGAATACTGTGCGCGGAAAAACAGCCTGCGGAACGTGAACAGTGATTTTGCGGGAGCCATTGTGTATACGACATATATGACGGCGGGCAGCCGGCATACGCTGGACACTGTTGTACAGATCGAGACGTATAACTTTGACGATGTCAACGAAAACGGTGTGCCCGACCCGGAGGAGGAGGGATCGATCGGCTGTTATGGCATAAGCTATATCGACGGCAGAACGGTTTCCGACACGGAATGTGCGTCTTATGCGGCAGGGGAATACACGTATATGGAAGGTTCAATGAGTCTGGAGGAGCTGCAGGCACAGCTTGCGAGATGACAGGAGGAGATTGCTATGGGATTTTCAAACAAACGGAAAGAAGAAAGGAAATCGTTGACACCGGATATGGCCGGTTATCGCCCGGATAAGGACTGGTGGCCGGATCTGACCGCATACAGGAAGGCGATCCTGTTACATGCGGTGTCTTTTGAGGATTTGGATGCGCTGCTGAAGGAGTATGCGGCGATCGCGGTTTATGAAAAACAGATTGCGTGTGATTTTCTGTACACGGCTCTGCCCGGGGACCCGGCGTGGATGTATCTGGAGTTCCCCGGGGTTACGGAATGGACGCATGACCGGAATTTATGGCATTATGCGGATCTTCTGATCTGGCTCAGTCAGAAATCGGACCGGGAATTTTGCCTTGCCATCCCCGAAAATCAGAATGCACCGTTGTTTTTGTCAACGGTGGACAGGCAGAATCCCCGTGGCGATTCCTGTGTGGGGATTTATGCGGACAGAGACTTTTATTTTGAAATTCCCGCCGACATATTCGAGTGGGGACCGCTGCCGACGGAGCCTTTTCCATATGCGGCGTTTTTAAACGGACAGTTTGGTTTTGATACCCGCTGGATACCGGAGGTTGTACATTGTGAATGGAGAAAGACACGGGTGACGTTTCGGGGTATGGGGGAGTGAATGACAATCGAATAGTATAATTGCCTGAGAAAGAAATGTGTGCTATACTCCATTCATGGGAAACCATAGAGCCAAAGGCGGCTTTACCCCTCCTGTTTTTTCGGAGGGTTCAAGTAGTCCTCCAGACGAAAGAAAGGAGGGCGACACAATGTATGTTACATATCAGGATTTAATTCAGATTGAAATACTCATTGTCGCCCTTGCGAATTTGATTTATCAGGTTTACAAGGGAAAAAAGAAATAGCCGCCACTACTGCGAATAGTGACGGCTGACCTCATATGAGGTTATAATTTGTCATTCGAGGGGTAGAGCCGCTTCTATGGCTTTCCCTTTTTCTATGCTTAATATAGCACATTTGGCAGCAGGATTCAAGAGCCAAACATATGTTTATTGTAATGTGGTTGTGAAAGCTGACGGCTGCCCTCTCATTTTCTTATCAGGCGCTCACCCTCACAAATCCCTATTTCATAAACACTTCCTAAAATTTTCAAACAATTTTAGCACTCGATACTTGACAGTGCTAACAACAAGTGCTATATTGGCACTGTAAAGAAAATTGTTATAGAAACAGTAGAACAAGCAAACACTAATACGGCACAGGTTTACGGCATATATTGCAGGCCATATGAGCGCAGAAGGAGGTCGGATTATGAATATTTCGAAGTTTACGCAGAAATCTATGGAAGCAGTGGAAACATGTGAAAAGCTTGCCTATGAATACGGCAATCAGGAAATCGAGCAGGAACATCTTCTGTACAGCCTTCTTACAATAGAAGACAGTCTGATTCTGAAACTGATCGAGAAAATGGAGATCAATACGCCGCACTTTATGAACCGGGCGAAGCAGGCGCTTGAGAAGCGGGTTAAGGTGCAGGGCGGGCAGGTCTATATGGGAAAAGATCTGAACAAAGCGCTGATCAGCGCCGAGGACGAGGCGAAGCAGATGGGAGACGAGTATGTGTCCGTGGAACATCTGTTTCTGACAATGCTGAAATATCCCAATCGGGAGATCAAAGCGATCTGGCAGGAGTACGGCATTACGCGGGAACGGTTTCTGCAGGCATTGTCCACAGTCAGGGGCAACCAGCGGGTGACAAGCGACAATCCGGAAGCCACGTATGACACGCTGGAGAAGTACGGGCAGGATCTGGTGGAACGGGCGAGACAGCAAAAATTGGATCCGGTGATCGGCAGAGACAATGAGATCCGCAATGTCATCCGGATTCTTTCCCGGAAGACGAAAAACAATCCGGTGCTGATCGGAGAGCCGGGCGTGGGCAAGACGGCGGTCGTGGAAGGGCTGGCGCAGCGTATCGTTCGCGGCGATGTCCCGCAGGGACTGAAAGATAAGAAAATCTTTGCACTGGACATGGGAGCGCTTGTGGCGGGCGCGAAATACCGCGGCGAATTTGAGGAACGTCTGAAAGCGGTGTTGGAGGATGTGAAAAACAGCGACGGACAGATTATTCTGTTTATCGACGAGCTGCATACGATCGTGGGCGCAGGCAAGACGGACGGCGCGCTGGATGCCGGCAATATGCTTAAGCCGATGCTGGCAAGAGGCGAACTGCATTGTATCGGAGCGACGACGCTGGATGAATACCGGCAGTATATTGAAAAGGATGCGGCGCTGGAACGCCGGTTTCAGCCGGTTATGGTGGAGGAACCCACGGTGGAAGACACCATTTCTATTTTGCGCGGTTTGAAAGAGCGGTATGAAGTGTTCCACGGCGTTAAAATTTTGGACGGCGCGCTGGTGAGCGCGGCCATTCTTTCGAACCGTTATATTTCGGACCGGTTTCTGCCGGATAAGGCGATTGATCTGGTGGACGAAGCCTGTGCGCTGATCAAGACGGAACTGGATTCCATGCCGACGGAGCTGGATGAACTGCAGCGCAGGGTGATGCAGATGGAGATTGAGGAGGCGGCGCTGAAAAAAGAGGACGACCGGCTGAGCCGGGAGCGTCTGGAAGCTTTGCAGAAAGAGCTGGCCGAACAGAAAGCCGAGTTCCAGAACCGGAAGGCACAGTGGGACAATGAAAAGGCATCCATCGAAAAGCTTTCCAGGCTGCGGGAAGAGATCGAAGGTCTGAATAATGAAATTCAGATTGCACAGCGGGAAGGCAATCTGGAAAAGGCGGCGGAACTCAGTTACGGAAAACTGCCCGCTCTGAAAAAACAGTTGGAGATTGAGGAGGAAAATACGAAAAAGCAGGAGCTTTCTCTTGTGCATGAAAATGTATCGGAGGAAGAGATCGCACGGATTATATCCCGGTGGACGGGGATTCCGGTTGCCAGACTGACGGAGAGCGAGCGCAATAAGACGTTGCATCTGGATGAAGAACTGCACAGACGGGTTGTGGGACAGGACGAAGGCGTGACGAAGGTGACGGAGGCGATTATCCGCTCCAAAGCGGGTATCAAAGATCCGGGCAAGCCGATTGGATCATTCCTTTTCCTGGGACCGACCGGCGTGGGGAAAACCGAGCTGGCAAAAGCGCTGGCGGCTGCCCTGTTTGACGACGAAAACAATATGGTGCGTATCGATATGAGCGAATATATGGAGAAATACGCCGTGTCGAGACTGATCGGAGCGCCTCCCGGATACGTGGGATATGAGGAAGGCGGACAGTTGACCGAAGCGGTCAGAAGAAAACCTTATTCTGTCGTTCTGTTCGATGAAATCGAAAAAGCGCATCCCGATGTGTTCAATGTGCTGCTGCAGGTACTGGACGACGGCCGCATTACCGATTCACAGGGACGGACGGTGGATTTTAAAAACACCATTCTGATTATGACTTCCAATATCGGCGCGCCGTATCTGCTGGAAGGCATTGACGACAACGGCGAGATCCGGGCGCAGGCGCAGGAACGTGTGATGGAGGAACTGCATGCCTCGTTCCGTCCCGAGTTTCTGAATCGTCTGGATGAGACGATTCTGTTTAAACCGCTGACAAAGGACAATATCGGCGGCATTATCCGTCTGATTATGGCGGATCTGAACAGACGGCTGGCGGACCGGGAGCTTTCTGTGACGCTGACGCCGGAGGCGGAACGTTTTATCGTGGACAATGCCTACGACCCGATATACGGGGCGAGACCGCTGAAACGGTTTATCCAAAAGCATGTGGAGACGCTTTCGGCAAAGCTGATCCTGTCCGATGCGGTAGCGGGCGGCGATGCCATACGGATCGATGTGAAGGACGGAGCGCTGACTGCGGAAAAGGAAGCGTAATACCGGCGGCCGACACACATTTGGAAACAAAATTGCAGGCCGGGAATCGCGTTTGTGCGATTCCCGGCCTGCGTTTCACGGCAGATTTTTTTCCAGTATGTCAGCCGGCGTCTGCAGGGTACAGGGCGCGTTTACGCGTCCGCGGCTGCCCCATCCGGCCAGTGCGAAATCCACATGTGCGCTTTGTGCGCACATCATGTCATAGTTACTGTCGCCGATGTAGAGAACCTGATCTTCCGATGCGCCTGTCTGCGCCATATAGTGCAGCAGCGGTTCCGGGTCGGGCTTGTGTTTTTCGGTATCGTCGGCACAGACGACGGTTTCGAAACAGCGGCGTATCGGACGCTTTCCGAAATCGCTTTCAAAATGGCTTCGAAGCTGTGAGGTGACAATGCCGAGATGGCAGCCCGTGTCCCGGAGCGTTTCCACGACCTGTTCTATGCCGTCAAACAGGCATGTGGTGTGGGACAATTCCTGTAAATACTGAATCCAGATCTTTAACGCATAGGGGACGTCCGGGATGCCAAGCTGCTGCAGGGCTTCTTCGCCCGGAATTCCCAGAGAAAAAGTCAGCTGCTCGGTTCCCACATGCAGTCCGGTTGTGACATGGATTGTCTTCTGCAGGGAATGCAGCACGGCATATTCCGTATCCACCAGTGTTCCGTCAATGTCAAATACGATATGTTGATAGCGCATAGGTTCCTCCTTATGGCAGAATTTTTGTCGATCACTGTATGTATTATAGTGTGGGCAGAATGGCAATTCTATATTATTTCTGCCACGAAATAGCAGTATCCTGCCATTTCCGGCGATATTCCGCAGGCGTCTGCCCCATACGCTGTCGGAATACTTTGCCGAAATAACTGCCGCTTCCGAGGCCGCAGGACTGGCCGATCTGTGTAATGCTTTCACGGCTTTCCGTCAGCATCCTGCATGCCTTCTGCAGACGCAGATCGGTGATATATTCCGTGGGCGTGGTGTGGAGCTGCTTTTGAAACAGGCGGAAACATTCCCGGTTGCTGCAGTAGGCGGATGCGGCGATCTCTGATGCAGAGAGCCTTTCTGTGTAATGTTCATGGATATACGCCAGCATCTGTTTGATGCGGCCGTCCGTTTTGGAGTTGACGCCGTATCTGCCGGAAGATGCCGCGCGGCATTTTGCGGCTTCCGGCAATCGGAGCCATATCTCTGACAATGCCGCCCGCAGGCGCAGCTCATATCCGTATGCCGATTCGGAGAGCTGAAAGGATTTCTGCAATATATGAAGGAGCTCACGGTGCGCTTCCACATCGGGAAAGAATGGGATAATCTCCGTTCCCGATGCTGTCAGAGGCATAATATAGCGCCGGGCAATCCGGCTGTCGTGTTCACCGGCCAGAAAAGAGGGCTCAAAAATATGCAGATATTGCACACATCGCTGTGCTTTGCCGCTGAGGAGCGTCATATGCAGCACATTACAGTTGACGAGAGCGCCGCTGCCCTCGGGAAATCGCATATTCCCGCCGGGCGTATGGTATTCGAGCGAACCGTCCCGGATAAAAAACAGTTCCGCGGCAGGATGCCAGTGCCATGGGACAAAAGGCCGGGCGGATCGGCTTAGTTCGCAGCGGCTTGCGATATAAGGAAAATCAGGTGTAAAATCCGGCAGCCGTTCTTCGCGGCTACCGCTATGAAGTTCAATCGTTCGTACGGTTTTCACAAGAGCGCTCCTGTTTGGATCATTGTTTACGTCAATCATACGACAGCCCGGCAAAATCGGCAAGGACAAGATGACATTCCGTGGGATAAATGCTATAATATGCGTACCGGGCAGAGTCAGATAAAGGAAGCGAACACCGGAAAATCTTTGATTTTCCCGGGTTCTGCCCGCAGGCGCTTGGTATCCGCAACGGACTGCTATGGGAAAGCGCTTCTATCATTACGAGAAAGGGAACCGCTATGTTTCAGTATATACTTTTCGATCTGGACGGAACTCTGACCGATCCGGCAGAAGGCATTACCAAAAGCGTGCAGTTTGCACTGAGCCGGCAGGGAATCCGGGAAACGGATCTGCGTAAGCTGGAGCCGTTTATCGGGCCGCCGCTTTGTGACAGCTTTATGGAATTTTACCATTTGACACAGGAACAGGCGGCAATGGCCGTTGCGGATTACCGAAAACGGTTTGCGCCTGTCGGGATATTTGAAAATAAGATATATCCCGGCGTCGCTGACATGCTAAAGCATCTGAAGGCGGCAGGTATCCGGCTGGCGGTGGCATCGAGCAAACCGGAGGAGTTTGTCATCAGGATTCTGGAGCATTTTGGGATTGACGCCTGCTTTGATGTGATTGTGGGCAGCAATATGGACGGCAGCCGCAGTGAGAAGGAAGAAGTGGTGGAGGAAGCGCTGCGCAGGCTCGGAGCGCGCAAGGGCCGCGGCGCTATGGTAGGGGACCGCAAATTTGACATACAGGGCGGGAAGCGACACGGCCTTACAACGGTGGGCGTTTCTTTCGGATATGCCGGAAAGGGAGAACTGGAGGCGGCCGGAGCGGATTATATTGCAAAATCGGTCGGCGATCTGGAAAAGTTTCTGCTGCGGAATCAGGCAGACAACGGAAAAAAAGCCGCGGTCCCAGGGAAAAAAGAGGAACGCCCGAGCGGCATCGGTTATTATGCACAGAGCACATGGTACATTATGTTTCCGTTTCTTGTCTGGTATCTGGCCGGCAATGCCTGCTATATACTGGTCATAACGATACTGCGTCTGGTATCGCAGACCGTTTTTTCCTTTGCCTGGCTGTATGAGAACAGCCTTGTATTGGCAAATGTGGCGAAGGCGTGCTCCATGTTGGCGGGAGCGGGGGCGTTGATACCGCTGTTTTGCAAAGAGCGGACCGGTTGGAAGTCCCGGACGCGGGCCTCGTATCCGGTAATGGGGATATTGGCGGTTTCGTCTGCGCTGGGTGTGAATATTTTGTTTGCCTTTCTGAAGATTGCGGCGATGTCTGCGGGTTACTATGAGACAGAGCAGATGCAGTACCAGATTGCGTTTCCGGCCGGCCTTGTCCTGTATGGCGTGATCTCTCCGTTGGCAGAGGAGCTGCTGTTTCGCGGACTGATCTATAACCGCATGAAGCGGTATTTTTCTCTGGTCACTTCGGGGATTGCTTCGGCGGCGCTGTTCGGCGTTTATCATGGCAATTTGGTGCAAGCCGTGTATGGCATGCTGATGGGGATGCTGTTGACCTATGCCTATGAAATGACCGGAAACTTTGCGATACCGGTGATGATGCACGGCCTTGCGAATGTCTGTGTTTTTACCGCCGCGTATTACCCGGAAGCCGGGGCGGCGATCAATACGCCGCTTTTTTGCGTGATATTTCTGGCTGTCTCCGTGTGCTGTCTCGTTGTGGTGCACAGGGGGATCCCGGTGGCCGTCCGCCGGAACGATTAGCTGTTACAGACAAAACCATGGATTATCTGTATTCAGAATGAAAAGCCCGCGATTAAATTTTTTTCTCCCATTGACAAGAAGGGAAATCCGTGTTATTATTGCTAACAGAGTTAGCAATTAAGGGAGGAGATCGCGTTCCATGGACTACACCCAACTGGCGATACAGCTCATTGACATGCGCGCCACCGCGCCGCAGATTAAGATGGAGCGGACTATGTCCCAAATTGCAAGGGGCGAGGTTCTGGCATTAAATTATCTTGCGGCAAATGGAAACCGGGCATACCCTAAAGACATGAGCCGGGCGTTGATGCTGACCACGGCGAGGGTTGCAACTATGCTGAAATCCCTGGAGGAGCAAGGCATGGTGACACGGACCCCCGACCCGGCGGACAGCCGACAGGTCATTGTCAGCTTGACAGAAAAGGGGATTACCATAGTGGAAGAACGCAGGACCGGACTGATCCATTCGGTGTCAAAGATGCTGGAAGCGCTGGGCGAGGAGGACGCGAAAGCCTACGTCCGCATCCAGGCCAAGCTGATTGAAATGGGTGATATTTGGCGGTGACGTCCCGAAAAGACAATCGAATAATTAAGGCGCTATAGATTTCTATCTATAGAGATAAGTCCTATGCGAGTTTGCTCGCATAGGACTTTATTTTTTAGCAGGAGGCAGTAATATGAACCCAATCATACAAGTGGAGCATTTCTCGAAAAAGTACGGGGATTTCACGGCGGTGGACGACATTTCCTTTAGCGTGGACGAGGGCAGCATTTTCGCGTTTCTCGGTCCCAACGGTGCGGGAAAAACCACCCTGATCCGAATACTGGCCGACGTACTGCGCCCCACAAGAGGGCGTATCCTGTATGACGGAAGGGATATTCACGCGGCAGGTGATGCATATCGGACAAAAATTGGCTATCTGCCCCAGGACGTCCACTTTTACGATGATTTTACCGGCAGGGATTACCTGGAATATTCGGCGGCGCTGAAAGGGATGGAAAAAGCCCGCGCAAAAAAGCGGATCGGGGAATTAGCCCATAGCGTCGGTCTTTGGGACGATCTGAAACGGAAATGCACCGCCTATTCCGGCGGGATGCAGCGCAGGCTGGGTATTGCCCAGGCCCTTTTGGATGATCCGGAGATTTTGATTCTGGACGAACCCACCTCCGGCCTTGACCCCTATGAGCGGATCAAGTTCCGCAACATTATCTCTGCCTATGCGAAGGATCGTCTGGTGCTGCTTTCCACCCATATCGTATCCGATGTGGAGCATATTGCCGCGCAGATCATGATGATGGAGTATGGTGACATCCAACACATCCATACGGGCGAAGAATACGTCCATATGATGGAGGGACGGGTCTGGCTGGCGGAGATGTCCGCCGAACAGCTTATGACCTATCAAAATCGGGCTGTTATCAGCAATGTCAGGACGAAGGACAGCCGCATGGAGGTTCGTATCATCAGGGACACAAAACCTGTCCCTGACGCGGTGCAGGCCGTACCAACGCTGGAGGACGCCTATCTGTATCTTTTCAACTACTTGCCTGGAAAGGCCGGGAGGTAACGTGATGTCATTGTTTCGATTTGAAATGCGAAAACTGCTAATCAACAGGAAAACGTTGCTTTTGCTGCTATGCCTGCTTGTCCTTTACAGTGTGGTCGGTCTGACCTCCGCCATGTTTCTGATCGGCGGCAATGACAGTTACCGCGCTTACGAGGAATTAGCCGCCGACTGGGAAGGTCCGTTTGACAACGAAAAAGCCGCGGAAGCGGAAAAAATCTATCGGGAGGTCAGCGCCCGGTATGGCACAGACACACGGATGATTGCCCGGAGCGTCAAAGACCAGCCGGAGATCATTCTGGCGGTGAACTACCACGCCTACACCGAACGGGTGGAGGCGTATTGGAACGGCACGCCGCCGGAGAGCGCCGGGGACCCTTATGGGATCGATCTTCTGCAAGGGAAGATCACGGAATTGGAAAGCCAGGGAAAACAGGATACCTTTGCCTGCCGGGAACTCTCATCTTCTCTGCAAAGGCTGGAAGAACTGGGGGAGCCGGAGTTTGCCAACGCCCTGCTGTGGGAAAACCTGTTCAACAACTGGGGAGAGCATATGATGCAATTCTTTCTGTTTGTGCCGCTGACCTTTGTCATTGCTCCGGTCTTCGCTGTGGAACGCTCCAGCGGTATGGAT
>CATLGN010000011.1 GCA_949935685.1 uncultured Lachnospiraceae bacterium
TTGATCGGTCCCAAGCCTGTGATCGCCATGCTGTCCCATTCCACGAAGGGGAGCGCAAAGCATCCGCTGGTGGATAAGGTAGTGGAAGCGGTGAAGATAGCGCATGAGCAGTATGCGCACTTGACGCTGGACGGGGAACTGCAGACCGACGCGGCGCTTGTACCGCACATTGCGAAGTCGAAGGCGCCGGGGAGTGAAGTGGCGGGCAAAGCCAATGTTTTGATTTTCCCCAACCTGGACTGCGGCAATATCGGATATAAGCTGGTACAGCGGCTCGGCAAGGCGGAGGCGTACGGCCCCATGCTGCAGGGTATCGCAAAGCCGGTCAACGATCTGTCCAGAGGCTGCTCGTGGGAAGATATTGTCGGCGTTGTGGCGTTGACGGCTGTTCAGGCACAGTTATCATAACGGGGACGGGAGGAACGGCAGATGAATATTCTGGTTATAAACTGTGGGAGTTCTTCGCTGAAATTCCAGTTAATCGATGCAGAGAGCGAGCAGGTGATTGCAAAGGGGCTTTGTGAGCGGATTGGCATTGACGGCAGCCGCATGGTCTATCAGAAGGCCGGCGCTGAGAAGCAGACGACAGAAGCCGTTATGAACGATCATAAAGCGGCGATCCGTATGGTGATCGATGCCCTGACGGCCGAAGGTTCGGGCGTGGTTACGGATCTCTCCGAGATCGGCGCGGTGGGGCACCGGATTGTGCACGGCGGAGAACGGTTTGCCTCCTCTGTTCTGATCGACGATGCGGTGCTTGCGGCGATTGAGGCGTGCAGCGAACTGGCGCCGCTGCACAATCCGGCAAACCTGACAGGCATTCGTGCGTGCAGGGAGCTGATGCCGGAGACGCCGATGGCGGCGGTTTTTGATACCGCGTTCCATCAGACAATGCCGGAGGAGGCGTACCTATACGGGATACCTTACGAATATTATGAAAAATATAAAGTGAGACGCTATGGCTTCCATGGGACAAGCCATTCCTATGTGTCAAAACGGGCGGCGCAGGTTTTGGGAAAAGAACCGGGCAGCCTGAAACTGATCGTATGCCATCTGGGAAACGGCGCCAGCGTATCGGCTGTGAAGTATGGAAAGTCGGTGGACACTTCCATGGGTCTGACCCCTCTGGAAGGGCTGATTATGGGGACGCGTTCCGGTGATCTGGACCCGGCCGTTATTGAGTTCCTGGCACACAGGGAGGGCAGGACATTGGAAGACGTGATGCAGATATTAAACCAGAAGTCGGGCGTTCTGGGACTTTCCGGCGGTTTTTCCTCTGATTTCCGTGATCTGGAAGATGCGTATGAGAAGAATATGCCGGAAGGGACAAGAGCCATGAAAACCTTTGCCTATCGGGTGGCAAAGTATATCGGCGCGTATACGGCTGCCATGAACGGTGTGGACGGCATTTGCTTTACGGCGGGACTGGGAGAGAACAGCCCGCTGATCCGAAATATGGTCTGTGAATATCTTGGCTGGCTGGGCGTGAAACTGGATCAGGAACAGAACGGAAAGCGCGGAGAAGACCTGGTGATCTCGACGCCGGATTCCGGCACGCAGGTGCTGGTGATCCCCACCAATGAAGAACTGGCGATCGCAAGGGAGACAAATGCGCTTCTGGAAAAAAATTGTCAGATATAGACGATAAAAGGAAAATACAACGAGATAAAATTGGTAAAGATTGACAATCCTATACCGCAGGATTATAATAAACGGGAAAGCTTTCAAACAATTCTTATGAAGGAGGAATCGGTAATGAAAAAATTCAAAACAATTGTAATTACGGCCGCTGCTGCGACGCTGGTTATGGCTTCTTCCGTGGTGGCCTGTGCCAAAGAAGGCGATATTGTACCGCCCCGTTACAAAAGCAACTGTGATCTGATGAACTGCTCCGGCAATCATATCAGTGTCAAGGATCCTTCCACAGGGCTTGATCTGTATTTCTGTGTGCCGCAGAATCTGACATACTCTGTAGATGAGTACCGAACAGAGGTTGCCGCATATCTGGCGGATAAGGCAGAAAATAAAGTCGAGACTCCCGCTCCCACAGAAGAAAAAAAGGAAACGCAGGAGAGCGATTATTTTGCACCGCCCCGTTATAAGAGTAGCTGTGATCTGATGAACTGCTCCGGCAATCATATCAGCGTCAAGGATCCTTCCACAGGGCTTGATCTGTATTTCTGTGTACCGCAGAATCTGACATATTCCGTAGACGAATATCGGACAAAGGTTGCCGCATATCTGGCGGACAAGGCAGAGTAAATCAATTCATAACTTTTGTTTCAAAACAATTATCATTAGATAATAGAAAAAAGGAAGACTTTTGTAACGTGAAAAAGTCTTCCTTTTATAATACAGGCGAATACGGATATGGCTGTTCGGTTGATTTTCATTGAGAAAAATCGGCTTGCAGCGTTTCCAGCAGCCGTTTGGCAATGGGGGTAAATGCCTGATGTTTTTTCCAGATCAGATAAATCCGGGTTTCCAGCGGGGGAGAGAGCGGGCGGAATACCAGTCCGCTGCCGGGACTCGTGTCGATCAGATGCCCGAATGTGAGAAGATACCCAAGGCCTTCCCGGACAAAGAGAGAACCGTTATAGGACAGGCGAAAGGAGCCCTCCAGACGGAGCCGGTCTCTCTTATTGCCGCACCATCGGGGAATATCATGATGCCAGCCCTGTTCGGAACAAAACAGCGGCAGACCGGCCAGATCTTCCACGCCGATGGCCGGTTTGTCAGCCAGGGGGCAGTTTTCGGGCATAATAACGCCCCATTGATCGGCTTCGGGAAAGGGCAGATCATAATATTTCGCCGTGTTTGGTTCCTGCGCCAATACCGCAAAGTCAATAACGCCCTTGTCCAGCTTTTCCGTGACCTGTTCCGTGTCGCCGCTGGTGATGTGATAGCGTATTCCGGGACAGGCGTTCTTCAATTTTCGAAGAGCCGCGGCCAGGTATCGGATCTGGTAAGACTCCGCCAGGCCGAGATAGACATCGCCGCCCAGAACATCGTTTAATGTGGAAAATTCCGTTGTGATTTTATCAGCCATCTTCACCAGATCTTCTGCCCGTCTGCGCAGCAAAATGCCTTCCTCGGTTAGTTGAATGCGAAAGCTGTGCCGTATGAAAAGTTTTTTGCCGAGTTCGTCTTCCAGTGATTTCAGTTGTTTCGAAAGTGTCGGCTGCGTGACATGAAGCGCCTGTGCGGCGCGGGTCATGTTTTCCTCTCTTGCGACTGCCAGAAAATACCGCATCGTCCGCAGTTCCATGACGTTCCCTCCTGTGATATTCCTAAAATTTATATCATGATATAAATTATAACCATTAGCGCAGGTCCGGTCAACCGGTTGTATAATAGAATCCACGATAAACGCATGAATGGACAAACTGTGAACATTTTATAAACTGAGCCGGACAGCAGTGGAAAAGCCCTGCAGCGCATTACGCTTTCGGCGGAGACGTCCCGTCCCGGCCATACGCCGGGCTGCGGGCATAAGCGGTTCTAAGCGCAGCGGCAGCAGATACCGGCAGGCGTGCAACCGGCCTCTATGCGCCGTCCGGGCGCAAATCGGCCTTTTCCGGACGTCCATGTCCGGAAATTGCGGGTCATGGCGCAGCGCCAAGAACCGCTAATGCCCTTTGCAAGGCGCATGGCCGGGATGGGACGTCTCCGCCGGAAATCCATCATCCTCTCAGGGCTTTTCCATTTCTGTCCTTTCGACACATTGTGTTCACAGTTTGTTCATTCGTGCGTTTGCCGTGTAATAGAATCGGATATAAGAGTAAGAGAAAGGACAGGAAGAATCATATGGAAGAGATTCACAAAATGCAACTGGAGAATATGTGGGATAAAACATTCCCGAAAAGCGAAAAAGTCAACCATCGGAAAGTGACATTCCATAACCGCTATGGCATTATGCTGACGGCTGACCTGTACGAGCCGAAAGGCGCAGCAGGCAGACTGGCGGCTATTGCGGTGTGCGGCCCGTTTGGCGCAGTGAAGGAACAGGCAGCCGGTCTGTACGCGCAGACGATGGCGGAACGGGGGTTTTTGACAATTGCCTTTGATCCGTCGTTTACCGGTGAGAGCGGCGGAACACCGCGCTATGTTGCCTCCCCGGACATCAATACGGAAGATTTTCAGGCGGCCGTTGATTTTTTGTCGGTGCAGGACAATGTCGACCCGCAAAAAATCGGTATTATCGGCATCTGCGGATGGGGCGGCATGGCGCTCAATGCGGCGGCAATCGATACGCGGATTCGGGCGACGGCAGCCGCAACCATGTATGATATGACCCGCGTCAATGCAAAAGGATATTTTGATGCGGAAGACAGTGAAGACGCCCGCTATGAAAAACGCAGGACGCTAAACGAGCAGCGGATTCGGGATTTCCAAAGCGGCGCGTATGCGCTTGCAGGCGGTGTGGCAGATTCCCTTCCGGCTGACGCTCCATTCTATGTAAAGGACTATTATGATTACTATAAAACCGATCGCGGTTATCATGCCCGTTCGTTAAATTCCAATGGCGGTTGGAACATTACCTCGGCATTGTCTTTTCTGAATATGCCCATTTTACAGTATGCCGGCGAGATACGCAGCGCCGTTTTGATTATGCACGGTGAAAAGGCACATTCATGCTATTTCAGCAGAGATGCTTTTGAAAAGCTGAAAGGAGACAATAAAGAACTGCTCATCATTCCCGGCGCGGTCCATACGGATCTGTACGATCGGACCGATGTGATCCCGTTTGACAAGATGGAAGCGTTTTTCCGGGAATACCTGCAGTAATGTTTGCCTGCGTTTGTCCTGACGGAAACGGAAAAATCAGTTGACAAAATCCTCCTTCTTATGTATAATAATTCGCGTATGAGCAGGAGTTTACAATGATTTGGAATATAACGGACGTGCTGTCGATGGAAGGCAGGACGGAGACGCATCGGACAGAATATGAACCGGATACCATACGATATGGCGGAAGCGATTATCCGGTAACAGAGAAATCCCCGGTCAGCCTTACGGCCGTCAATACGGGCAAAGGCAGAGCACAGATTACAGGGAAAATCAATCTGACGCTTTTGCTGGCATGTGATCGGTGTCTTTGCGATGTATCGTATCCGTTTTCTCTGGAATTTTCGGCTGCGGCGGCAGCGCCGGAGTGCGAAGCGGCTGCTTCGGAGGATGAGGCGGATCAGTGTCTGATCGGTTATCAGATCAATGTGGACGATCTTGTGTCTCGTGAGATTATGGTAAACTGGCCAATGAAGATCCTCTGTCGGCCGGACTGCAAAGGAATTTGCAGTGTGTGCGGCACGGATTTGAATACGGGAACCTGTGAATGTGATACTTTTGTTCCTGACCCGAGATTGGCGGCAATAAAAGATATTTTTAACGCGGGTAAGGAGGTGTAACGATGTCTATCTGTCCCAAAAATAAATCTTCCAAAGGAAGAAGAGACAAACGGAGAGCAAACTGGAAGATGAGCGCTCCTACTTTGGTAAAATGCAGTAAATGTGGCGCTCTGATGATTCCGCACAGAGTTTGCAGAGCCTGCGGCGCGTACAATAAAAAAGAGATCATCAGCGTGGACTGATGCAGGACTGAAAGAGTCAGACTTGGGGGCATTTCCGGTATCGGAGATGCCTTTTTTCATCTATGTGTTTGTCCTGCCATTCCCATTTCTTTCCTTGCTTTTTCCCCCACTGTCTAGTATATTTATATGAGTATGAACTGTATTACCGTATTTTCAGACGGAGGAAATCAAAATGAGTGATTGGATCAATGTGGCGGTAGACGCCATGGGCGGCGACAATGCGCCGGAGGAAGTGGTGAAGGGCGCCGTAAACGCGGTTTTGGAGAGTAAGAGAATCCGGGTATTTTTGACGGGGCGGGAGGATGCAATACAAAAGGAACTGGCAAAGTATACATTCCCGGCAGAACAGGTGGAGATCGTGAACGCTGCGGAAGTGATCGAAACGGCGGAACCGCCTGTCGCGGCAATTCGTGCCAAAAAAGATTCTTCTATTGTAAAGGGGATGAAGCTTGTGAAGGACGGCAGCTGTGATGCGTTTGTATCCGCAGGCAGCACAGGTGCGGTTCTTGTGGGCGGGCAGGTTCTTGTGGGCAGGATCAAAGGCATCGAGCGGCCGCCGCTTGCGCCGGTAATCCCGACGACCAGAGGCGCTTCCCTGCTGATTGACTGCGGTGCCAATGTGGATGCCCGGCCTTCGCATCTGGTGCAGTTTGCGAAGATGGGTTCCATCTATATGGAATATGTTATGGGCGTGAAAAATCCCCGGGTGGCGATTGTCAATATCGGCGCGGAGGAGGAAAAGGGCAATGCGCTTGTAAAAGAAACCTTTCCGCTGCTGAAAGCGTGCGGGGACATCAACTTTACCGGCAGCATCGAGGCCCGTGACATTCCCGAGGGCGGCGCGGACGTAATTGTGTGTGAGGCTTTCGTGGGCAATGTGATTCTGAAAATGTATGAGGGCGTGGGCGGCACGCTGATACAGGAAGTGAAAAAGGGAATGATGACCTCACTGCGCAGCAAGATCGGCGCGCTGCTTGTGAAGCCGGCGCTGAAAGAGACATTGAAGGCCTTTGATCTGGAGCAGTACGGCGGCGCGCCGCTGCTTGGACTGAACGGATTGGTTGTGAAGACTCATGGCAGTTCCAAATCGGTCGAAGTGAAAAATTCCATTCTCCAGTGTATTGCGTTCAAGGAACAGAAGATCAATGAAAAGATAAAGGAACAGATCGGACAGAAGGCGGAAGCATAGGAAGGGCTGATTTACGATGGAATTTGATAAACTGCGGGAAATCATTGCAGGCGTACTGAGTGTGGACCCGAATGAAATTACAGAAGATACGACATTTGTGGAGGATCTGGGGGCGGACTCGCTGGATCTGTTTCAGATCGTGATGGGGATCGAAGAAGCGTTTCAAATCAAAGTGCCGCCTGAACAGGCCGAACAGATTACAAGGGCGGGAGAAGCCCTGCAGTTGATCCGTCAGTCTGTCGGCGGAAGTGAAATAAAGTAAAAAGCAGAGGAAGAAATGAATAACCGGAAAGTAATTGAAACACTGGAAGCGCGCATTGGCTATACCTTTCAGAACAAAAATCTGTTACGGCAGGCATTGACACACAGTTCTTTTGCCAATGAGCAGAAGATCAACAAGTGGGATGATTATGAAAGACTTGAGTTTTTGGGGGATGCGGTTCTGGAACTGGTTTCCAGTGATTATCTGTATCGGGCCGATCCCCATATGCCGGAAGGAAAGCTGACAAAACTGCGTTCTTCTATGGTGTGCGAACCTGCGCTGGCATATTGCGCGCGGGATATTGAGCTGGGGAGTTTTATTTTCCTCGGAAGGGGCGAGGAGGCGACCGGGGGCAGAAAGCGGGAGTCGATCACCTCCGATGTGCTGGAAGCGGTGATCGGTGCGATCTATCTGGACGGCGGCCTGCAGCATGCCAGAGAATTTATCAACCGTTTTATCCTGTCCGATCTGGAAGATAAGCAGTTGTTTTATGACAGCAAGACGATTCTGCAGGAGCAGGTACAAAAAAACGGGGAAGGGAAACTTTCCTATGTGCTGGTGGAGGAGTCCGGGCCGGAGCATGACAAGCTTTTCCGGGTGGAAGCCATGCTGGACGGGAAAAAGATCGGAGCGGGCAGCGGACGGACGAAAAAGCATGCGGAACAGCAGGCGGCTTATGAGGCGCTGCTGGAAAAGAGAGACGGAAAATAAGACGGACGGATAACGGGTAATTTATGTATTTAAAGAGCATTGAAGTACAGGGGTTCAAATCCTTTGCAAATAAAATCGTGTTTCAGTTTCACAATGGCATCACGGGAATCGTGGGACCGAACGGCAGCGGAAAGAGCAATGTCGCCGATGCCGTCCGGTGGGTGCTCGGGGAACAGCGTATTAAGCAGCTTCGGGGCGCTTCGATGCAGGATGTTATTTTTTCGGGAACGGAGACAAGAAGACCGCTGAGCTATGCCTGTGTAGCCATTACACTGGACAATGCGGATCATCAGCTCGCCATTGATTATGACGAAGTGACGGTGGCCAGACGGATTTACCGTTCGGGAGAGAGTGAATACTCGATTAACGGGACAGTCTGCAGGCTGAAAGATGTAAATGAACTGTTTTACGATACCGGGATCGGCAAGGAAGGCTATTCGATTATCGGACAGGGACAGATCGATAAGATTCTGAGCGGAAAGCCTGAGGAAAAACGGGAGCTCTTTGACGAGGCGGCGGGCATCGTCAAATTCAAACGGCGGAAAAATGCAGCCTGTAAGAAGCTGGAGGACGAGAAACAAAATCTCGTGCGGGTACGGGATATTCTTTCGGAGCTGGAGAAGCAGATCGGGCCGCTGGAAAAGCAGTCGGAAAAGGCCAGGGTATATTTACAGAAGAAAGAAGAACTGAAAACGCTGGACGTCAATTTATTCCTTGTGGAAAATCGTCATATCCGGGAGCAGCTTGATGTGCTGGAAGGCAAATATGCGATTGCCAGTCATGACCTGCAGGAGGCGTCCGCGCGTTACGAGAAGACAAAAGAGGACTACGAACAGGTACAAAACGAGCTGGAAGAGCTGGAAGAGACGATTGAAAATGCCCGCAAAACACTGACGGACAGCAGTATGCTGCGCGGCAGGCTGGAAGGGCAGGTCAATGTACTGAAAGAGCAAATCCATTCAGCCAGAGGCAATGAAAAGCATCTGACCGGCCGCCGGGAAGCGCTGGAGCGCGGAATCGCGGAAAAAGAAAACGACAGGAGCGTTATTCTGGAAGACAAACGCCGGACCGATGAACAGGCTGCGGAAGTGGAACAGGCGCGGGCGGAGGCCGGGGCCGAACTTACGCGGATACAGCGTGAGATCGAGGCGTATCACACGAAGATCGAAGCCGGCAAAAATACGATCATGGAAGCGTTGAATGAGCGGGCTGTCGTTCGTTCACGGATGGGCCGCTGCGATACGATGCTGGAACAGGCGCAGATCCGCAAGGCAGAGCTGAATTCCCGTCTGCTGCGCGCCAGATCGGACGAGGCGCAGTACCGCGAAGAACTGCAGCGGCTGCAGGAAGCCTTTCAGGCCGTCGGAGAAAAAATAGAAAGGCTGCGCGGGACGCAGGAAGCGCAGGAAGCGCGCATTGCCGGGATCAAACCGGAATTGTCGCAGAAGGACCAGAAGCTGCAGGAAGCGCAGAAGCAGTATCATCAGGAAAAGTCCCGTCTGGAGGCGCTGCGTGATCTCACCGAACGGTATGACGGCTATGGCAACAGCGTAAAGCGGGTCATGGAACAGAAAGAGAAAACACCGGGGCTGATCGGCGTGGTGGCGGATATTATCAAAGTGGAACAAAAATATGAGACGGCCATCGAGACGGCGCTCGGTTCCGGCATCCGCAATATCGTCACGCGGGACGAGGAAACCGCAAAACGGATGATTGCATTTCTGAAACAGACAAAGGGAGGCCGGGCCACTTTCCTGCCGCTGGACGGCATGAAAAATACACAGTCGTTTCAACCGCGGCAGGCGTTGGCGGAGGCAGGTGTAATCGGCGTGGCGGATTCGCTTGTACGGACGCAGCCGGCCTATGTGGATGTGGCACGGTCGCTGCTCGGCCGTATTCTGGTTGTCGATCATATGGATCATGCGGTTGCGATCGCCCGCAAGTATGGTTACAGCATCCGCATGGTGACGTTGGAGGGCGAACTGCTCGTGCCGGGCGGCGCGATCAGCGGCGGCGCGTTTAAAAACAGCGCCAATCTTCTGGGCAGGCGGCGCGAAATCGAGGAGCTGGAGAAAAAGGCCGCCGCATATGCGGAAACGGTACAGGCTGTGCAGCGTGAGATCGAGGCGGTCAAAGAAGAACGAAACCGTCTGCGCGCCGGACTGGAGACGACCCGGCGTTCGCTGCAGGAGACATTTATTGAGCAGAATACGGTTCGTCTGAATGTGATCGCGGCGCAGGAGCGATGCAGCGAGACCCAGGAAGGGTATGGCTCGCTGCAGGAGGAACAGGAAGCGGTCGCGTGGCAGATCCGGGAGATGCAGGCGGAAAAGGAACAGACGGGAAAGGAGCTGGCGGCCTCGGAGGAGCTGGAACGTTCCGTACAGGAGCAGATCGCGGGGCAGCAGGCAGAACTGGAAAGCAGGCGGACGCAGGAGTCGGAACAGACTGCCCGGGTATCCGAGTGGGATGTGGAGGCTGAAAAATTCCGCCAGCAGCAGACATTTAAACGGCAGAATGCGGAACGGATTGCCGGCGAGATCGCACGTTTGTCGCAGGAACTTGCGGAGCTGGAACAGGAACTGGTTCGAAATGCCGATGAGATTGCGCAAAAACAAAGAGAAATTGCGCAGACAGAGGAAACGATTGCGGCTTCCCGCAGCGCGGGAGACGAGGCGCAGGAGACGATTCAGGCCGATCTTGCGCGGAAGGAAGAACTGACAGAGCGGCAGAAAAATTTCTTTTCCGTGCGGGAAGAACTGGCGGAAAGAAAGAGCGGCCTGGACAGGGAAGTATACCGTCTGAACGCTCAGAAGGAAAAGCTGGAAGCTTCGATGGAATCCCAGATCAATTATATGTGGGACGAGTACGAGATTACACTCAGCGCCGCGGCTGCGCTGCGCCGGGAAGCTTTGAATGATCTGGTGGAGATGAAGCGGGGAATTGCTTCGCTGAAAGATGAGATTCGGAAGTTGGGCGATGTGAACGTCAACGCCATTGAAGATTATAAAAATCTCATGGAGCGGTATGGATTTTTAAAGACACAGCACGATGATCTGGTGGAAGCGGAACAGACGCTGCTCGGCATTATCGATGAACTGGACGGCGCCATGCGCAGACAGTTTCAGGAAAAATTCGCTCAGATTGGCAGAGAGTTTGACAAAGTGTTCCAGGAGCTGTTCGGCGGCGGCAAGGGGACGCTGGAACTGCAGGAAGACGAAGACATTCTGGAGGCGGGCATCCGTATTATCGCGCAGCCGCCGGGCAAAAAACTGCAGAATATGATGCAGCTTTCGGGCGGCGAAAAGGCGCTGACGGCCATTGCCCTGCTCTTTGCCATTCAGAATCTGAAACCGTCGCCGTTTTGCCTGCTGGATGAGATCGAAGCGGCGCTGGATGAGAATAATGTGGGACGTTTCGTGAAATATTTACATAAGCTCACAAAAAACACACAGTTTATCGTGATCACCCACAGGCGGGGAACGATGGAACAGGCTGACCGATTATACGGCATTACCATGCAGGAAAAGGGAATTTCCACGCTGGTCAGCGTGAATCTGATCGATAGTGAGCTGGACGCCTGAAGCGGCGGAAAACCGGACGATCGGGCGGAATAGGAAAGAAAGGAAAGAAAGGAGCCGCATAGCATATGAGCGGAGAGAAGAAAGGCTTTTTCAGCCGTTTAAAGGCGGGTTTGAGCAAGACGAGAGATAATATCGTAAACGGGATCGATTCTGTGTTTAACGGATACTCCATGATTGACGAGGATTTTTATGAAGAACTGGAAGAGATACTGATCATGGGCGATATTGGCGTCAATGCCGCCAATGCCATACTGGAACGGCTCCGGGCGCAGGTAAGGGAAAACCGGATCAAAGAGCCTGCGGCGTGCAAGCAGCTTTTGATCGACAGTATCCGGGAACAGATGCAGGTCGGGGAGACGGCATATGATTTCGAAAAGGAGCAGTCTGTCGTTCTGGTGATCGGCGTCAACGGCGTGGGCAAGACGACTTCGGTCGGCAAGCTGGCCGGCAAGCTGAAAGCTCAGGGCAGAAAGGTGATTCTGGCGGCGGCGGATACATTCCGGGCGGCGGCGGGAGAGCAGCTTACCGAATGGGCGCACCGGGCGGGCGTTGAAATTATCGGCGGCATGGAGGGGTCCGACCCGGCATCGGTGATTTATGACGCGGTGCATGCGGCGAAGGCGCGTCACGCCGATGTGCTGTTGTGCGATACGGCCGGCAGACTGCACAACAAAAAGAATTTAATGGAAGAACTGAAGAAAATAGACCGCATTATCGAAAAAGAATTTCCGCAGGCGCACCGGGAGAATCTGGTCGTGCTGGACGGCACGACCGGGCAGAACGCATTGCAGCAGGCGCGGGAATTCGGAGAGGCCACGAACCTGACCGGCATTATTCTGACAAAGATGGACGGCACGGCCAAAGGCGGCATTGCGGTTGCCATCCAGTCGGAGCTGCATGTGCCGGTCAAGTATATCGGCGTGGGGGAGACGATCGACGATTTACAGAAATTTGATTCGGATGAATTTGTCAACGCATTGTTTGACATCAAAGGAGTGGAGTAGATGAGTAAGGAAATGCTGACGCTGGAGGCTTTCGAGGAGGCTTCCGAGATCGTAAAAAAAGTGACGCAGGAGACAAAGCTTGTTTACAGCGATTATCTGAGCCGGCAGACGGGCAATAAGATCTATCTGAAACCGGAGAATATGCAGTTTACCGGCGCATATAAGGTGCGGGGCGCCTATTACAAAATCAGCACCCTCAGCGACGAGGAGCGGCAGAAAGGACTGATTACGGCCTCGGCGGGCAATCATGCGCAGGGCGTAGCCTACGCGGCGGGCTGTTACGGGGCCAAAGTGACGATCGTTATGCCGACGACCACGCCGCTGATGAAGGTGACAAGGACGAAAAGTTATGGAGCGGAAGTGGTGCTCTGCGGCGACGTGTATGACGAAGCCTGCGCGCATGCATATGAACTGGCAAAGGAGCACGGCTATACGTTTATTCATCCCTTTGACGATGCGGCGGTGGCCACGGGGCAGGGCACGATCACGATGGAAATCTTTAAGGAACTGCCGCTGGTGGATTACATTCTCGTGCCGATCGGCGGCGGCGGACTGGCGACGGGCGTTTCCACGCTGGCAAAACTGCTCAACCCGAAAATCCGTGTGATCGGCGTGGAACCCGCCGGGGCAAACTGCATGCAGGAGTCGGTGAAAAACGGCAGGGTGACGACGCTGCCGGGCGTCAATACGATAGCGGACGGCACGGCGGTCAAGACGCCGGGAGAAACGATATTTCCCTATATTCAGAAAAATCTGGATGATATTGTCACTGTGGAGGATCGGGAACTGGTAGTCGCCTTCCTCGATATGGTGGAAAATCATAAAATGGTTGTGGAAAATTCCGGTCTGCTGACCGTGGCGGCCTTAAAACAGTTAAAGCCGGAAAATAAAAAAGTCGTTTCGATTTTAAGCGGCGGCAATATGGACATCATTACGATGTCTTCCGTCGTACAGCAGGGCCTGATTCTGCGGGACAGAATCTTTTCCGTATCCGTGCTGCTACCGGATAAGCCGGGCGAATTGTGCCGGGTGGCCGGGGTGATCGCCAAAGAGAGCGGCAATGTCATCAAGCTGGAGCATAACCAGTTTGTATCGACAAACCGGAATGCGGCGGTGGAACTGCGGATTACGATGGAAGCGTTCGGCAGCGAACACAAAAAACAGATTATTTCCGCCCTGGAGCGGGAAAAATATCAACCCCGGGTTATAGCGACGAGCATATAAGATTTCGCACAGGCAGAAACGGACGGAAGCGGAGAGGATGACGTCATGAGAGGGAAAGGGCGCAGACGGGAAAATGAGAAAAAGCGGGCGCGTCTCTGGATTGCGGTTGTGGGTCTGGCGGCGGTTGTGTTTTGCGCAGCGTTTTTTACGGGCAGACTGCTGCAATTCCGGCGGGCCTATCTGCACAGTGACGCATATCGTTTCCGGGAGCTGATGAAAACTGCGGACGCAGATTACGCGGGCGGCGGTTATCGGAACGCTTTTGACGGCTATTCGGCGGCGTTGGAACTGCAGCCGGATTCGCAGGAAGCGCAGAACGGACAGTATCTGGCGTTGCTCGGATTGGCCCGGTCAGGGGCTTCTCTCGGCGTGGGTTCCTCCGATCTGCCGTATCGGATGCTTTTGAACCGTTATCCGGAAAAGGAAGAACTGTTTCTGGAAACGGCGCAGATGTATCTGGAGCGGGAAGAATATCCGCAGGCGGCGGGGATACTGAGACGGGGCAGCCGGGAGGCGGGACATGCGGCGCTGGAAGAAATATATCAGACTTTTCTGAAGTCTCTGCATTTGACGACAATGCAGGAGTATCGGGACGGCAGGCTGGTCGCGTCACATATCTATGACGCGGCGGGAAATGAGACGGAAACCATATGGTACAACAACGAAGAAAAGATTGACAGCCGGCGGGAGAGTTTTTACGACAGCGCCGGGAAACTGACCGGGGAAAAGGAATACGGCGCTTTTGCGTCGGGAAGGCTGCCGGAATCCTGTACGGAATGGGAATATGACGAACGCGGTAATCTGCTGCAGGAGCGCATCTATGACAGGGACGGACGTCTGTGGACACGCTGCAGCTATCTGTATGACGCGGACGGGCGGGAAATCAGCGTCGAGTCGGTCACATATGATTCGGAAGACGAAACCCGCGGACGGGTGGAGTTTGCATGGGAAAATGAATATGACGAAGCCGGCAATCTGATCCGCTATACCCAGTGGGAAGGGGATAAGGACACGGAACCTGTCCGCGTTGACACGACAGTATATGACAGCCGGAAAAGGCCGGTGGAAGAAATTTCGGACAGTCAGATCGAATGGAGGCGCAGCGTATCCGTATACGAGGACCGGGAGGACGGCGGCAGCGTTCATACGGAGACCGTATATAACAGAGAAGGGGAAATAACAGATGTTATTGAAACGGTGTACGATGCGGCCGGGCGGGAGACAGAAGAATACGCGCATTTTGTGACAATGGATGAGGACAGTTATTATGCCTGGCTCTATGACGAAGCCGGCAATCTGATCTGGGAACAGAGCCCGTATACAGAGAGCTGGTATGTCTTTGATGAGAGTGGGCAGATGATACGGCATACGCAGTATTATACGGATGGCTGGAAACTGGAATATACATATACTTACGATGAAATGGGCAACCTGATTCGTGAGTATCAAACTTCGCCGGACGAAGATGATGAGTGGGATTCCGGGAGTGTGACTGAATACCGGTATACATATCAATACAGCGGTGACAGAGATTTGCTGAAACAATAGACACGCGGAGGAATGAGTACAATTATGGACAGAAAACGAATCGGGCGCAAAGTACAGAGCTATCTGATGATTACCCTGGCTTCTCTGGCTTATGCAGCCGGTATCAGCCTGTTTCTGGACCCCAATGATCTGGCGCCGGGGGGCATTACCGGCATTGCCATTCTGATTGGCCGGCTGACGGGCGCCGGGACCGGTATGCTCATTCTGCTGCTCAATATTCCGCTGTTGATTTTGGGCGTTTGGAAATTTGGCTGGAAGTTTATTCTCTCCACATTTTATGCCATATTCGCCATTTCCGTGGCCACGGATGTGCTGGCGCCGGTCGGGGCTT
>CATLGN010000012.1 GCA_949935685.1 uncultured Lachnospiraceae bacterium
CAAACTACATACCTGTCCGGGACTGGAACCGATATAGTTTTTTGGAACAATCCATAAGGAGCAATATTTCCGCACGATACGGCTGTGCTGACTTTCTGGAATAATGTTGACATATTGCTATTTATCTCACTATCTGCCTCCCGCAATTCCACTATCTGATCCTGCAGCGCCTTTCCCTGCCGGCCGTCCAGCACGGTTCCTTCTTCTGTTGTCGTACAGTTGTCCACCACGCTCGCAAAAGCGCCGGATTTCAAGTCCGAAAGCCATTTCCTTACTTTTCTGCATATCATCCCCAACGTATCCCGCGGCTGTATATTCTCCCGTTCCGCGATCTCCTCATCGGAAAAGGATATTTCCACCGCATCCAGATTATCCCGTAAGTCCTGGATGTTGCCGATCGTAGCGGTAGCCGCGGCATCCACTTCGAGAGAGACATGCTCTGCGTTTCCAACCGTGGTAATCAGCTTGACATACGTACCCGATACCGTGACGCCGTTGTACGGCGGTATGTAACAGTTCCCGGAAACTTCCGTCGTCACCGCATAGAGGATTTCCCCTTCTTCAGGGTCTGCTGCATACAGTCCCAGCGCCCGCATATAATATCCTTCCGTCAGTTCCAGATTGTTAAACGAGGCTTCTATTTTGACGGCTACATCGTTTGTCCTCGTGATCTTTGCAATCAGGCTTTTCTGTTTTATATCACTGAGAGCCGTCAGTCCTTCCAGTTGCTCCGGCTCGTACGCTGCGCCGGATGTCGCTATTCTGGTAAATTCCATAGCGGCATTTTCCGCAATCATTTTGGCGATCAGTGTCTGCCCCTTTCCGGTTATGATCAATTTCGAAAATTCTGCCATTCTTTTCCTCCCTATTCTTTCCAATCGTCTGTGATTACCATATCCACAGTGTTGATAAAGCTGCCGCCATACAACGCCGGCCCGTTTACCGTAACCGTCTCCCGGCTGTCATTCGTAATCAGAAAACATTCCGCAAATCCGCTGCCTCCGGCAATCGATGCGCTGCCTGCGGATTCCACAGGAATTGTATTGCATATGGTGACAGTCATATTACAGGGGAGCATATCGTCAATCAGTCGTTCCAATTCTTCGGTCTGTCCGTACAGTGTGAGGCTGACTTCCAGCTCTATCCTGTAATTCTCATATTTTTTCGTCAGGACAAAATTGCTGTCGCCGCATAAAACCATCAATTTCTCCAGCAGCATCTTCTCTGTGTATGGGAGCGCGCGAAACCATCTCGACGCCACCCTTCTGCGCCTCGATTCGACGGTGTCTGTACGGGACGGACAAATTTTCAGCATACGTTCAAATCGCGCGATGCCATACTCGTCCGCCGTCTCGATAAATGTATTGTACAACGTGCGGTCGGCCGCCTGCCATGCAATTGTAAATTCCGGGTTCTGTGCACTGAGCGCCGCGCGAATTTCTTTGTACTCCGCCATAAACGGGGGCAGGTAAGAAACAAGGTCTACTTCCCGTATCATCCGCTCACACCCCCATATATTGGTATCTCAAATGCGCCTAACGTCAGGTTGTTCCCCGCGCCGTTTAACAGGGTATCCTGAATGTCCACAATGCCGGGGATATTCAGGATGCGGGCTTCGATCTGGCTGATTCTTACGACCAGATACGAACGGTCGGCCCATGCCCTGCGCAGTTCCAGCAGGTAGCCGGAAACGGCTTCATCAATGGCTCCCTGCACGCTTTCCCTGCTGTATCCCACCTCTAATGTGATTTTTGCCTCCACATTGACTGTGACAGCCGCCGCGCTCTTTACCGTCACCACATGCCCGATCGGCGCAAGCCCGTACCCGTCCCCGGCGTTTCCTTCCGGGTCGATCTCGTTTTGCACGGCCGCAACCAGTGTGTCGGAGGCGGGTCCGTATTCCGCATCGGTAATCGTCAGAAGAACCGTACCGGCGGTCGTCAGCTTCTTTTGCGCTGCCGCCGTATAAACTGCCGTCAGCCAGGCTGCGCTTTCCCCTTCCAGTGTTCCGATTATGCCTTCGTACCATGCCGATACGTCCGCAGACGGTATCATGGACGAAGGGGAAATATCCCCGTTCCAGACCCTTGTAACTTTCGTCCTGCCGACGCCGGGGATGGCATTGGTCTTTTCCATATAGTCCGCCGCATTGCCGCCGAACGCCTTTTCCGCGAAGGAAGAAAAGTAACGCTGCCGCAAATCCTCCGTCCCTTCTTCATCCTCCCCCGGAATCAAAACCTGCGTCAGTTCGGCCGTCTGTAACCCGTCGATATAGTCGATCGGTATCATGCTCCCCAAATACCGGTTCCCGGCCGCCCCGGCCGTCTCGCACTCCACTTGGTATGCGCCGTCCCCGGTCTTTTCGGTGACGCGATAGTTCATGGAACCGATGTTAAACCGTTTCCCTGTCACATCAATGTCCGCCGGGGTAAATTCCCCCCGCAGGACTGCCCTGACTGCCGGATATGGGGCGATTCCCCGTTCCCGGCAGCGCAGAATCAGGAACTCCCGCGAAGCGGTATCCCCGTATGCCTCCCGCAAGATCGTATCCAGCTCGATATACAAAATCTGCAATTCGGCCGCCGTCGGGGAATGGGTATCCCAGATAACGGATCCTTCCCGTTTATCGAGTTTATCGGAGACGCGCGCCAGCATCCGGTCGCGGATTGCTTCATACGTCGTATTTTCAAACATTAAAATGCTACCTCCCTTCCCGCCTGCACATCCCCGAAAACGGTATGCGCCGTAAATGATACATGGACAACGCCTTTCTGCGGAAAATCAAATGCAAAGCCGTCGACGCTTTGAATCCGCTCATCCCCAAGCAGCGCTTCCGTAATGCGGCGTTTTAATTCCGGGCATACGTATGTCACCGGCTGGCCAAACAGATCCTGCAGTTCTATCCCATAGTTCCAGCTATACATGACATACCGGTATCGCTCGGTCATAATGGCTTTATATATCGCCTGTTTTACCGCTTCCAGACCGTCCGCCGTATATCCTCTTACATGATTTTTGTCCGATTGCATTTTATAGGTCATATCCGGCCGCTTTGCAAATGTAAAATCTCTTGCCGGAAAACCAACCGTTACAGGAATCATAATCTGCCTCCTGTCCGATCGAGAACAACAAACCGCTGTCCCTCCTGCTGCCTGATCATGATGACAGATTCCCCCACATGGAGCCCGTTATGTACGGTAATCTGTCTTTTTCCTGTTATCCGATGGGTGTGCAAAGCAGCCGCTCCATCCACTCCGCCATCCTGCGCCTCAGTTTCCCAGTCTGTGCTGACCGTTGTGACATAATCCATCACATTTCCTGTCAAAATAAGCTGCCGCTCACCGAGTATCAGTTTTTGTTCTACTTTAATTCGCAGCGGCGCCTCACAGACAACCTCGCCAAAACAGATCGTAACCGGCTTTGACGCTTCCTGCGCTTCTATCGCAGCCCTTTTTATTTTTTCCACCAATCCTGACGCGTCAGCCAACAAAATCACCCCCTGTAAGTGTCAAATCCATTCGATGTTCGCTCTCCTTATAGATATGTTTACAGCTCTCCACTATCATAGGATGCCGCACGTTTGTGTCGCCAAGATCCAGATTCACGGCGAGCAGGCTCCCGGCCCTGACCCGGTTATCTCCCGCTACACCGGTGAGTTTCAGACTGCGCGTCTTCTTATTATGTTGTTTCAAAAGCGCATCCGCCCTGGCCTGTCCGTTTTCGCCTTCTTTCAACGTATCGACATACTGCAAAACGCCCCACAGTCTCATATTTTCGGTGCTTGACGCAATGCAGCAGTCTCCGTTTTTTACATCCTCGTTGTCGCGAATCAGTTTAATCCGGTTATATGTATTTTCATCGATGGATGATGTATATTCGAAATTTTCACCGCTTTCCCTGTCCACCAGCAGGCAGGTTTCCGGCGTTCCGACAATCATGGACGACAGCCGTTTCAACGTAAGTTTTCCAAAATCATCATACAAGACGAATATCTCTCCCGTATTTGTCATGGTCAGGTCAAGGGCATTTTCAATCATCTCAAACAGCGACGTGTTTTTCTCTACCCTGTACGGGATGACATAGCCCGTATTTTCCAATGTCCCGACCTCCAGAGAATAATCCTCCGCCAGCATCCGAACCAATGCATCCGCCGTCTGGTTCTCATAGAAAATACTGTCTTTGTTTTTCAGATAACGCAGCTGATCATAGGCCGTAACGGTAATAATCCCTTCCCGGTCACGCTGCTGTCTGAACACAAACCCGGAAAACACCGGTTTTTCATCCACCCGAAGCTGTATCATGGAGCCCTCTGAAACATGCAGTATCTTATCGCTTAAAATTTTGCAGGTCAGCTTTCCCGGCGAGCCTCTGCGCTCCGTCGTCCATTCGATTCCCTCCTCCACAGCCGGAATGTAAGCTTTTTCGGCTGTGGGATCACAGATTACAATTTCCGCTTTCATTCTCACGTTCCTTCCTAAGCCTCCGGGATCAGCAGAACCTGCCCCGGATATATCCGGTTGGGGTTGCCGCCGATCAGCTCTTTATTCGCATCATAGATCACGGGATACCGGGAACCGTCTCCGTAAAATTTCCGGGCGATATGCCAGAGACAGTCTCCCTTTTTGACTTCGTATGTCTGCGCCGCCGGCGCATTGTCCGTTTCCCGCTGTGTCTCGATATTCGCCTGCGTCCCGTCTGCGGTAAGTGTGACTGTCTTTGTTCCATAGTCCCGCCACTGCTTGAGCGCTATTTTTACATTTACGTCAAAGCCTTCCTTGGCATTCTCCGTAATCTTATAATCTTCCATAGACACACGCATATTCGTATCAAACAATGTCTGGCCCTGCGGCATCCGCCGACAGACAATAAATCGAAATGGCCGCCTGCATGTCTTCAGCGCTTCAAAATGATCAAGAAAAAATTTCGCATCCCGGAATCCGTCCTGATAGACCGCAAACGGGTATGGCGTCTGCGGAAGCATACACTCCAGTTCAACCTCCGTCAGTCCGGCCGCTTTCAGTATAGTAACCTCCCCTTCATCAATCAGGGTAATGGTCTTATTTCCATTGCTAATTTTTAACTCCAGCTTCTGCGGCGTGACAGGCAGTAAACACCTGTCCAGATAAAAGTCATAACCGCCCACTGTCATTCGACATGCACCCCTTCCGTCATGTTGTCGATCGCTTCCCCAACGGCATAGTCCAGGCCGGAAACAATACCGTCCAGATCCATCGTCGAAGAAATGTTATTGTAATTCGTCTGCTCAATCCTGATTTCCGAAGTCGTATACCGGTTGATCGCTTCCTGCTCCGCAATGTCGCGCAGATATTTCAGTTCTTCCTCCGATGTCTCCACAGAATCGGCAATGGCTCCGGTATCTCCGGCAATATCCTCCACATAACCGTTGTCCTCTCCGCCGGGTGCATAATCGCCGTTCTCTCCATCCCATGTGTAATTATCCGGCTGCGGAATATTTTCCGTATCGAACAGTCCGGAAAGAAAACCGTCCACTTTATCGGTGACACCGTCTCCCCAGGCGGCGCCCGACCGATATGCGTCCTCAGCCCATCCGTCTTCAAAGGTATCAAAGGTTGCCATCCCCGCATCAAATGCCGCCGAAACATCCTCATAGCTCATCTTATCATTCGCCGCCTGCGCCGCTTTTGCCGCATAATTGTTGGCCGCATTGCTGACACCGGAATAATCGATTGACACAAACGGAAGTTTATTCAACTCTTTGCATACCGTTTCAATAACCGTAAGAACGGTTGAAAGCATACGGTACCACCCTGACTGGACAAAGGTAAGCGCATTATGGAACGCTGCCCTGATGTTATGTCCGAGCGCGGCAACCGCACCCGCAATACCAAGCGCTATATTCGCGGCAGTCAAACCCAGATTTTTGAAAAACTGGATACATACGTTTATGGCGCCACAGATGGCCCCAAAGGCGCTCTGCGCAATATGTCCCGCGCCGGAAAAATGATTTGCCAACACAATGATCACAGTGATTAATGCGAGTATCGCTAACACAATCCATGTGACCGGGCAGGCCAGCAGCGCCGCGTTGAACCCTGTCTGTGCAGCCGTCGCACCCAATGTCGCCGCCGTCCCGGTCGCGGTCACGCCGGTTCGAAAGGCCTCTCTCGCTGCACTGACAGCCGATAATGCACTCGTAACAGCCTGAATCGCGTTTAATGTCATCAACACGCCATTGTAAATGATGTAAGCCGCTATAACCGCGCCAATAACCGGGCCGATCAATCCCCAATTCTCCACGGCAAAACCGGCAATACCTGCCATCCATCCAAACACCCTTGCCGTTATCTCGCCGACCGTTGTAATCGCTCCAACGGCGCCATTCACAAACCCCTGAAATATCTCGCTGTTCGTCAGTTCATTTATTCGTCCGAGAATCGGCTGAAAAGCCCGCAGGGCATAGTTCTGAAACGATGTGCAGATCTGGCCAAAGGTTCCGGGCATATCGGCGAATTTCGCATTGGTTTCGTCGGCGGACGAAAGCATGGCGGCCTTTACCAGTTCTGCTGTGATCAGGCCTTTGTCCGCTATCTGCGCCATATTTCCCTGCACGTTTCCCGCCAGTTCCGCCGTCGTCATTCCCATGGCGGACGCCACGGCGCCTAATACCGCTCCGTTTCCTTCGATATATCCGGCGATGCTCTGCACGGCATTGGGGGCCTGCCCGAAGACACTGTTAAGCTCCTCGCCGCTCAGGACACCGTCCTTCATCGCCTGCGTAAGCTGATGCATGGCGGACTGCGCTTCGGATGTCTCCATGCCGGCCAATGCAAACTGTTTATTGGCCTGTTCTACAAAAGCGACCGTCTCCCCGTTATCGGAGAAAGCGCCTCCTGCCAGCAGTCCCATTTCGGCCACGGTCTCCGCCGTCGCCTGATAAGAGCCTCTTGCCCGCTCCGCCGATGCGAAGATCATGTCCTGCAGTTCCTCCGTCGTGCGCATGCCGTCATTCATTCTGTCCAACTGCGCGCTGGCTGTCGCCATCTGATCAGCCATCCCCAGAATCGTTGACACCGTATCCATATTGGCAAATTTATTTCTCAACGCTTTGACAGATTTCGTAAAGCAATCAGTCTTATCGATTGCTTTTGTGATTTTCTCGTCGCGCACATCCACCTCCGGCTGCGCGATATTCTGCAGGGCGCCGTCCAGCTCCTGCGCCGCTGCCGTCGTCTGTGTCAACTGGTTTTCCACATTCTCATACACCGTCATATCAATCGAGTTGTTGACGACGTTCTGCAACTGCTCGATGGAGACAATCGACAGATCGATCATATTGATCATGTTGATCATCGGTCCGGTAACATTGTCCTGCAGTGTAATCGATGCGCTGATATTTTCCATTTTACCGCCCTCCTCTCCTTCCCTGCCTTCCTCTGCGTTTCAATTCCTTCGCCTTCTTCTCATCAGCCTGTATTTTGACTTTGATGGCCGCTATGACAAAAGCCTTCTCCCGTTCATCCAGTTCGAGGAAAACAGAGGGCAGCATATGAAACTTCAGGAGGGAATAGTAAGCAAAATTTGCTTCCCAGTCCCCTCCTTCGATCAGTTTTTTGCCTCGTCCACCTTATCGTTAAACGAAACGTCAAATCCCTGCAGGCGCTGGATAAAGGCCGCAAGCTCATTGTATTCTCCGGGATCGTCAACCATTGCCGTCAGCAGATCCTCCGGCTTTTTAACCCCGTAGGAATTCTGCAGTTCTTCATCATACAGATCCGGCACAACCACGGATGCCGCAATCATCTGTCTGATATATTTATTTGTCAGCAGTTTGGGCCGGAACATATTCGGTTTCCCCGTAACCGGAACATCAATGGTATTTTCTTCCCGAAGCGCCTCGTTCTCTTTCGATGTGATATGGCGGAACTCCCACATAAGGGGCGTTCCGTTCTCATCACAGAGAGATTTCGTCGGCGCATACATCTCATTGTGTTTCTCCGTTTTATTCGCTTTCATAAACTGACTGAATTTCGACATTTTTCTTCTCCTTTTCGTTTCACGTATCAATATCCCTTAAGTTCCTGAAAGGTTTCCGGCATATCCCAGCTCTCGAATGTGCCTGAAAGTTCTTCGTCCATAATCTCTTCTCCCGCTTCAAACTTTGATAAGATAAAGCTGTCGCACAGACATCCCCGGTGGATAATTGTCTGCCGGCCGGCCGCGCTCGTCGGGTCTTCATTGCTTACCTGAATCTCAAAATACGGCATCACGCCGGTTTTCTGATAGGTATCCGCCAGTTTTCGGAAATAAGACTGGTTATAATGCGCCGTACCGCTCCAGCTTCCCTTTCCGCCGGCCGCCTTATGGCCCATTCCCACCTTTCCCAGAATCGGCACATCCGTAACATTGACCTCCCACTTACTCTCAAAGTTGGTCATACTCATAAAGTTATAGCGCCGTCCTTCAATCGTTATAAAGCATTCCGCAAGGCCGCCATACACGGCGTCCTTTGCATCCATAATCGCATTGCTTCCCATCTGTTATCTCTCCTCCTATGCAATCGTGACTGTCATATACACTTTTCCCATCGCGCTTACCACCGTGACGGCGTCGCGCACAACGACCGATTTCGGCGTATCCCCGGCCTCCACGGTAATATCAGAATCCGAAAATCCCTCGATCGCCCGGATCTGCTCCATCTGCCGGTGATGCGCCACAATATCGGACCACAGGGAAACCCGCCCCGCCGCATCATTCGGCATAGAACCCAGATACTTTGTGTTAAAAAGCACCGCAATGTCATTCCCGATCTGGTCGATCACCCGGATCGTCTGGTTGTCTTTGAAAATATCCCCCTGTGTCTCGGACGTCGTCACCATCGTATTAATATCTTCCAGCACGCGCACATCCGTCCCCACCATATGGAATACGAATTTTCCGGCTTTGACCGCATCCTTTAACTGTATCTGCGTATAAGCGGTGTCGACGGCAAATTCACCGTCATACTTTTTATTCTGGTTGCTTCTGTTGACAGCGCATCCCGCGCAGGCCCCCGTTACCCAATAGACAAGCCCCGCTTCGCTCCATCCCTCATCCATCACTCTGTTGTCGACGCTGATGACGCCCGGGTCGTCTGCTTTCGCATAATCATAAAGGACAAGCTGGAATTTCACGCCCATCTCATTGCGCAGGCGTTTTACAAAAGCGGCAAAAAGCGCTTTTGTCATATCGTCCGTCACCACGGCGCCCATTGTGTGAAACGAATAGGATTCGATTTTATCAAGGTATGCCTGATACGCCGCGCCGTCTGCCTCTCCGTTCTCCCCGCCTGTCAGCGCCATGCCGGCAGACGCCTCCAGCGCCGCGCCCGGTTTCCATTTTACATATGCGTTTGCGGTCAGCTCGTCCGCCCCGGCAACCGTCTGCTCATCGACTACGGAAGTGCCCAGAATGGTTTTCACGTCAAACAACGATTCGTTATCGGCGTTCACCTGAACGGCAATCCGCAGATCATTGCCGCGGACGCCGGGATATACCGCTTCCGCAAGTGCATTTGCCGCCTTTTTACCGCCGCCGTTTAACCGGTATCCGTACAAAACCTCTGCATTGCGGAATAAATCCCGCAGCCCTTTCAGCTTTTCATCGGTATACGCATATCCGAATATTTCCATGCTGTTTTTCTGAAAGTCCGCATTTGTCACGGGAAACACCTCGCCCACAGCGCCCCAGTCCATCTCCAGTGGCATTGTGACAATGCCCCGCTCCGAAAGCGTCGCGTTTGCCGCCGCCTTTGAAACAAAGTTAATATACGTTCCCGGTAATTCCTTATTCTGTACCAAAAAAGTACCGCCTCCCAAAGCCATTTCACTTCACCTTTCCTTTCCTGTATGTCTCCATTTTTTCTTCCACTTCTTTTACCGTATACCGCTCACCGGGCGTCAAAAGGGCATCCGCCAGATCCCGTCTGTCCCGGAAACGATGCGCGCCGAGAAGCTGTTCCTTTGTAAATCTGTTTTCATCCCTCCCGGTGTTCTCCGAAAGTTCCGTTGACACTTTTTTCTTTGCCGGCATGTTTCACCTGTCCTTTCACGGAGACTTCTTCCGAAATCTCCTCCATCTTCGGGACGGGAGCACTGTCTTCCCGGACGAACCGATCGTAGTTCACGAAAAACTGCAATACACCGTCCGCCATTTCACACTGCATGTTTGTCCCCATCACCTGTCCCGCACCGACGGGCAGCCATCTAAGGCATGTAAAAAGCCGTTCGGCAACCGTTTGGCACTCTTCGTTCTCTTTTCCGCTTTCTCCGGGGAAATATCGGATGCAGAAACAATTCTGCCGGAAATACCGTTTTCCCTGAAACTGACTGCCTGTGGAACGCTGCCATCGGATCAGAAAAGCGGGAACCTCCGCCCCCTGTCCCTTTTCTTCCCGGCAGATTTTATATCCGTCGCCAAATTCAGCCTGTAGGGAAATATAGATTGCCTCCGTTATGGAATTTATGATTTTGAACACCTCCCTTCCTGCTGCATTAAAAAAGAACCGCTTTCGCGCGATTCTTTTTTGCCTGCCCCGTCATACTGTTACCATAGCACACCGTGAACGGACATTTCGGACAAAACGGACAAACCTGAAATTTTGTTATCGGATGAACCGCTGATATTCTTTCCGCACGCTCTCGGCAGTCGCATTTCTGCCCATTTTTACAGCCACTTGTTCCCACGATAATCCCGCCAGATGCCGGTAACGTACGATTCGCTGCATCCGCACCGGTATCGTAAGCATCCACGCTTCAATCTGAAAACGGATCTGCTGCGCGCAGACTTTTCGCCGTTCCAACAGTCCCTTCTCCTGCAGCAGGCCGCCGTCGTCTTCATCCACAAAATTCAGTCCCTTTTTTCGGTTTAATTTTCTGATGTCCTCCTCTGTTTCCCGAATCAGTTCACAGGCGTCCGCATATTCCTGCAACATACATTTTTCCACTTTCCAACACACTCCTTTTGATTTTCTTCCATCTGCCCCTTGCATTTTTCTTTGAAAATGTTATAATAATTTGCATGGGGATATAGCTCAGTTGGGAGAGCGATACGTTCGCAACGTATAGGTCACGAGTTCGAGTCTCGCTATCTCCATTTTTTTATTTGTTCGTTTTCTTTTTTCTCAGGCAGTCATTCCTGTCGCCGCCGTCATCCTTGCCACCGATTCCCCCCACAAGAGTAAATCGTTCGCCCTCACCATACAGGATGTATGATTGTTCCTCCGCGGCTGTACGATATGCAGGTGGATATTGGCAATTGAAAACGCCGTGCCAAATTCACGGTAAGCGCCCAGCGCACACAATGCAAGCCGGCAATTTCTTTCCGCCCGTACCGGAATTCCTTTCCCATATTTAAAGTCGATAACATAGAGGTCTTTTCCACAGATCATGATACAGTCTGCAACGCCGCTGCCTCCCGGCACCCACCGGCCGAATTCCACTCCTTTTTTAACCATAATCAACGGCGCCGCCGGAAGACCGGATACCATTCCGCGTACATATGCAGTGCATTCGTCTGCAAATCGTTCCATCTCCGGCGCATACCCATCCTCCTCTCGCAGCTTTTGCAATTCATTCTCAGCAATTTTCTCCGTCATATTTTTATCTCCGAATAATTTCCACAACCTCCATGCACAGATCTGATGCGCAACCTCTTTTTCCTGCGCGTACGGGGATACCGTCTCCGGGCTCCCGTATCTCTGGGTTTTCTTGTTTTCCATCTGTGTCGTGCACCTTCCTTTCTCTGATTTTAATAGTTCCTCATTCCCACATTTTGCACTATGCAACTAACAAGGTAATAATAGCACTGTGCAACAACTGCGTCAATAGCTCTGTGCAACTTTTTCGGATTATTTACTCATTTTATATTGCATTGCGCAATAAAATGTACTATACTATTTTTCAGAGGAAGGGGATTCCAATATGACAAACGCAGAAACCGGAGACAGAATCAAATATGTGCGAAGTTTGAGAAACGCTACGCTTGACGAGATTGCCCGAAAAGTAGGCGTGACAAAATCTACGATACAACGCTACGAAAACGGAAAAATCAAGGCGATCAAGATCCCCGTCGTCGAGTCCATCGCCGCGGCGTTACAGGTAAACCCGGCCTGGATACTCGGAAAATCCGACGATATGGAACTTCCCATGCAAAAACTTCCCGCAATCATGCGGTATTATGAAATGCTCAATGAAACGGGCCGGCAGGAGGCCGAAAAGCGCGTCGAAGAACTGACGCATGTCCCCCGATATGCAATGCACATCAGAGCCGCCCATAATGACTATGCGGCCGATCCTGAGGAACAGGAACGGATGCGGGAAGATCTTTCCGGACTGAAACGGCCGGATGGATTCCCGACTGTTTGATTGAAACTGTAAATGGGGTGATTTCCTTGAAGTATGAAGATTTACTGGAAGAAAGTACTGCCAATAACGTCTATATTATAGAAAACGCCGATTTCAAATCCCGGGCAGACGGCCTGATTAACGGAAATGTAATCGGAATCAATAAGAATGTGCGGACATCCCGCCAACGTACCTGTATCCTGGCAGAAGAATTGGGCCACTATCACACAACGGTGGGCGATATTGTCTGTCAGTCAACGGTATCGGACCGCAAGCAGGAACTCCGTGCAAGAATCTGGGCATATAACAGGCTGATCGGTCTGAACGGCATCGTAAACGCCTGTAAACACGGCTGCCATTCCCTGCACGATACCGCCGAATATCTGGATGTCACAGAGGAATTTTTACTGGAAGCGCTGCAATATTACAAAGGGAAATACGGCATCTACGCGACAATAGACAACTATGTCATCTATTTCGAACCGTCTCTGGGCGTGTTCGAGCTGGTATAATACGTCCTGTATCATCACGGCGACTGCATTTTTACCAGATCAAGCTCACGCAGTATGGAAGCGGAATCTTTCATCCCCTGAATATAGGCCAGTTCGCTGAAACGCGAATTGCATTCATTGTTCGCCGTCAGCAGACGGTCAATCATCAGACGCTCCTCCTGCGTCAGATCATATTCCCCCAGCCGCCGTACCAGTTCCGCTACCGCCTCATTCCTCTTTCGATACTCTTTATCGTCTAATACAACTTCGTCAAAACGCTCCCCTGTCATCTTTTTTGCCAGTAGTTCCAGTATACTGTCTTCCATACACTTTCCCCTTTAATACATTTTCATTTAAAAGGGACTGCAGCAGTCAACAGGCCGCAGCCCCTGCTCCGCGATCCTCACCCGGAATACCCTGGGCAGGTCTCCCTGCCCGCCGGGAATATTCCTGTGAGAACCAAGAATGAGGTGTAAAGTATGCGTCCACACTTACACCTCATTATATTAAAGGTTTCCGGCAACACCTGCGCAAAGTGACACAAAAGCATTGAAATTCGGGAACAATTCCTTTATAATAACACTTGTGTGTATCGCAGGCACAGCCTGTATCGTGTGGTAGCCTGACTACCGCCCTTGCCGCAGGGAGTTCGCTCCTCCCTGCGGTGGTACACCATTTTTCATTCTTGTGTTCTCGACAAATATTTTATCATACCGCTCTTATTAATACAAGTGCCAAACGGAAAACTGCCGCGATAAACAGATGAACCGACCGCACGCTGTCAATATCTTCCCGCGTAAACCTTTTTTGCTTCGGCCGTCCATTTTCGGACAAATTTCGTCTTTGCATTGGTATATGCATCCCGGTTATGCGCAAACTGTTTCCATAATTGCAGTTTCATCGTTTCATATTCCCCGGCTATTTGTGGATGTTCATTTAAATAGTCTCTGAAATACAATTCATCGTTGTCCCCGGCATAGCGGAGATGTACATGAAACACTTTGTCGGTAAATCCGTTTTTTGTATATCCACGGTTAAACGATATTCTGCCCGCTTCTGTTGCCATCCGAATCAATCCGCTCTTTTCTATTGCCTTTGCAGTATCCTCAAGGTCCGAATCCCCTGACACTTCAACCAGCACGTCGACAATATCCTTTGCCCATATTTGGGATATGGCCGTACTCCCAATATGGCTGATCCGCTCAACCGGGCATTCATACAATCTGCTTTTTAACAGCGTTTCGATTTCGTTATAGTACAGAGCCCAACAATCCTTATGCGCAACAAGGAATATGGGAAACCGTTCCCATAATTCTCTCAAAGACATTTCCGACAATTCCTTTTCCATTGTATCTCCCCCTGTAAATTGCGGTTTTCCGACGGCTGCCCTCCGGTCTTTCCAAAAGAGGGCGGCGCTATGGACACACCCGTTCACTTATTTACCTGCTGATCATACTTTTCTGGTATGCTTTCATCGCCAACCCGGTAAATTCATGCTCCAGTGCGATGCCGATATGTTTCATTATCTGTTGCTCCGTAACGCCCGGACAGGTGATATTGATGTCGCCAAAACGAATTATCGGCTGTATACTGTTATTATTCGTGACAACAGTTGGATTGGTGATCTGCTTCGCTATATTTTCCATCTGCCTGCTGTGCTGTGCCATCGCATTGGCAGCAAGCAAATCCGTCCCTCCCATATTCTTCAGATAGGCTTCGAAACTCTTCTGCACCTGTATCCCGGGTGACTTTCCGGGAGCGGGGTGTATACGTCCCCTTTGGGCGTGATCACAGTCCCTTCCCGGTAAGGGTTCCCGCTTTTGTCTTTGAGGATTGTATTATTCCCGTCAATGACAATGCTCTGGCCGTTTCGCAGTTTCTCCACATCCGCAAGCAGTTTCCCGTGCCCGCCGTCTGCGGTGACGCGGCCATGCTTCTTTAGCTACCCGGTCTGTTTGTGGTTGAGGATGATGTCGCCCCTTTTCAGCCGCACGGTATGTGCGCCGCCGGGGATTTCATAGAGCATGCCGTCACGGATGAGCATTTCGTTCCCCAGTTCATTCACAAGGGAGGTCTGGCTCTTTGTGACAGTATTCCTTCCGCCGGCAGAACATCTTCAAATCTTTCGATATATTTTCCTGTTCAATGTTGATATTGTACTTTAATTTGATTATATTTTGTAATGTTACCTGGGAATCAGAGGAACCCGTCCACTCGTTTTCCTGCTTATTTTTTTGATTCTCTAATACACATTCCGTATCCAGTACATTATCCATGTCTGACATTCGACTTTTTTTATAGGATTCATCGGCTTTATAAATTTGTTTTGTTTGCGGACAAGGATGTCCGGAAAAGACCGACCTGCGCCCGGATGGCGCATAGAGGTCGGTTGCAC
>CATLGN010000013.1 GCA_949935685.1 uncultured Lachnospiraceae bacterium
TACAGGCTTCCGTTCTGTTTTTTGAGCGTTTTCACCATAAAACTGTTAATATACGGGCGATACGCATTCTCATTTACAAGCTGTACAACGTCATATCCCCGAAACTTTCCTCTGGAACAGACAGGTTCAATCAGCTTATAATAAATCTTTTTGATCTTGCTTTTGTCCCCGGTGCGAAACAGGGGCATATCCGCACCCGGAATCTGCTTCCAGCCATCCCCGTTCGCCGCCAGCGTCACATCCACGCCCAGCTCCTGCAGACCCTGTTTCAGATTCAGATAAAAGCCGCTGAACTCTCCGACCAGTAATACTCTCATTTTAAGCCTCTCCCGTTTCCTGTGGTCTCCATGCATTGATCCTGTCAGCCACATAAGTGATCTGCTCATCGGTAATGCCATAATACATAGGCAGACTGATCTCCTCATCCGCAATCATCTCTGCCAGCGGCAGAGAGCCTTTGGGCAGTTTCAGATCGGCATACGCCTCCTGCAGATGCATGGCCGTCGGATAATGAATCGTCGTATTGATCCCCGCATCACACAGCCACTTCTCCAGCGCATCCCGCTGCCTTGTGCGTATCGCGAAAATATGCCAAACAGGGTCGGCATACGCTGCCGTCTCCGGCAGCTTCACCGCCGAATTGCGTATCGCGTCACAATATCGCTGCGCCGCCCTTTTCCTCCACGCATTCCACCTGTCCAGCTCCGGCAGCTTTACACGCAGAAACGCGGCCTGCAGCTCGTCCAGACGGGAATTTGTCCCCTGATAAATATGATGATATTTTCTGTCGGAACCATAATTAGCCAATATACGAATCCTATCCGCCAGCCGTTTATCGTTTGTCGTAACCGCCCCCGCATCTCCCAGCGCGCCCAGATTTTTCCCCGGATAAAAGCTGAAAGCCGCCGCATCCCCCAGACTTCCGACTTTTCTTCCCTTATACAGCGCGCCGTGCGCCTGCGCGGCGTCTTCAATCACCCTCAGGCCATGCGCCTTTGCAATCTCACAAATCCTGTCCATATCGCAGGGATGCCCGTACAAATGTACGGCAATCAAAGCCTTTGTGCGCTCTGTTATTTTCTCCCCGATTTTATCGCAATCGATCGTATATGTCTCCGGATCCACTTCCACGAAAACCGGGACTGCCCCCACATAAGTAACCGCCAAAGCCGTGGCAATAAAGGTAGTGGCCGGTACAATCACCTCATCGCCCGCCCCCACATCCATTCCCTGCAAAATCAAGCGAATAGCCTCCAGCCCGTTTCCCACGCCAACGCAGTATTGCGCATTGCAATACGCCGCGAAGCTTTCTTCAAACGCTTTGCGTTCCCCGCCGTCGATATACCATGCACGGCGATACACCCGGTCAAACGCGGCATACATCTCCCGCTCCAGTTCCCGCTGCATCGGCGTAAAATCATTGAACGGAACTTTCATAACGGCTCTCCTTTCAGATATTCCTGCGCGATCTCACAATAATTCCGGTAATCACGAATATAATCGGCCTCATTATAATGCTCGGAAGCCAATACGACCAAAACGCTGCCGGGAGAAAAGTCGTACATTTCGCGCCAGACCATAGGGCCGATATACAGTCCCTTTGCCGGATCATTCAAAGTAATCATCTGCTTTTCATACGGCGTGGATACGCTGATTGTCACCTTGCCGTTCAGGCACAGCAGAACCTGCTCTAACTGTCTGTGCGCATGAAAGCCCCGTATCGTATTTTCCGGCACCCGGGTCAGATAATAGATCCGCTTTATCACAAAGGGAATATCCCTGCCGCTTTCGATCGGCGTCAGATGTCCTGTCGGGCGCTCTTTATTTTTTTCGTCCACTATATCGTTGAACGCTATCATTTTAATGTTCATCATTTTATTTCTCGTATCTCCCTGTTTTGCATTACCAGTGTCCCATAATATACCTGCTCATACTCCTGCGGAAATCCGAGGCCATACGTCGTACTGCAGTCGATCTGTTAATCGTCTTCTTTCATAACGAATCATTATGAGCATATCCATGCACGCCACAGATCCGCAACCTTTTCTTCCGCAAACGTCTCCCGGATTTTTGCCCCATTTCTGCCAAGACGGTCCGCAAGCGCCCGATCGCCCGCCGCTTTTTCCATAGCCTTCCGCAGCGCGAATGCGTTATTCACCGGCACAAGCAGTCCATTGATTCCGTTCCGGATGCAGAGCGCGCTGCCGCCGATCGGGCAATCCGTCGAAATACAGGGAAGTCCCAACGCCATCGCCTCCATCAGCGAGTTGGAAATTCCCTCGTAGTCGGAGGACAGCACATACATACCATATGTCCTTATCATTTCCAGAATATCGCTTCGAAATCCCTCAAAAACAACAAATCGCTCTATTTTTAATTCCGCAGCCCTGCTTTTTAACGCCTGCTCCAGAGAGCCCTTTCCGAATATATGCAGTGTATAATCCGGGAAACACCGATGGAAGCCTGCAAACGCTTCCAGCAAAAGCATATGATTCTTCTGCGGTTCCAGTCTGCCCGCCGCCGCTATTTTGTGCTCCCGCTCCCCTGTGAAAACCGCCGGCAGCTCAGCCCGAACAGGGTTGGGAATGACAATGCTTTTTTTTCGTATTCCGGCCGGGAAACAGCCCCGGGCCTGTTTCGTCTGAAACACAAATCCCTGTCCGAACGCGTACACCAGATTGCGCAGCCTCCGATACGAACACCGGTGGGGATCATTGCGCTCCGACACAATCACCCGGTTTTTCAGGCCCAGTGCGGCAATGATCGTAAAGAGATTCATCGATGTGCTGAACGAAACAATCTTACTGTCAGGATGCGCCCGAAAATACCGCCGCATCCGAAGCAGCCTTTTGATCTGTATGGCCGGATTGCCGTGGGAAGCCTGTCCGATCACGCAAAGGCGGACATGCTTATGCAGCGGATAAACGCATTCATCTCCCGCTGTCATCAGTATCGTAACGTCATCGCCCAACATCGCAAAACGGTTCGCCAGCGTCGCAATCACCCGCTCGGCGCCGCCTCCGTGGAGCGCGGATGTAACAAAAATGATTTTCATAGGAAAAATTCTCCATATTTGTTTATTTTAGCATTATATGGTCTAAATTACAATCGTTTATGTCGGTTCTTTTACCACACTGTCTGGCAATCTGCCGCCTTACCCACGGCATCTGCTTCAAAATCAGGTAATCCATACCCACATTCTGTGCAGCGACCCCGTCTTTTTCCATTCGGTCCCCGATCAGCAGGCACTCCTGCGCTGCGCAGCCTGTTATTTTCATTATGTTTTCCATTGCCCTCCTGTCAGGCTTCGCATATCCGACCTCCCTGTCAACGGAACTGAAAACAAAATCCGCCGTAAGCCCCAGTGTTTCCACCTTCTCTCTGGCAGGATAATCGGAATAAACCACAGTCTGTACTCCCTGTGCATGTAGGCTGTTCAGCATACGAATAAGCCGGCGGTCTCTGAAATACGCTAAAAAACGCAGGGGATAGCGCTGCATCCATCGATCCGTAATCTGCTTTACATAATCTTCCGATACGTTCCACTTTATCGCAATCTGCCGGTACTGCTCTTTTTCCGGGTTATCCGCATCCGGCAGCCCTGTCTCCCGCAGTTTTCGAAAGTCCCGCAGTATAAACAGTTCTCTGTAACGGCGCATATGGAACAGATAATAGCATGCCAGCGAGACGGCCATGCACAGCCGAACCGGGAATTGGTAATACAGCGTTCCATCCACATCAATAAACAGTGCACGATATTTTTTATTTTCCATGGCCGCACCTCTTTTTAACGGATTGCAATCAGCGTATTGTCGAGCAAATCCGCCAGAATCGGAATATCCACCTTTAAAAGAACAAGCATCAGGATGATAAGAAACGCCAGATAAATCATCAGTTTCCGCTCCCGGAATAATTTCTCAGGTTTTTGTACGGCAGAATCTTCCTTAAAGCTGATCGCCAGATACATGCAGAACAGGCCGCAGAGAACCGGAAATGCCAGCAAGAGTTCAATCCGATATTTAATCATAAACGTCCCGAGCATAAAAACCGAACAGATCGCATAAAAAAACGCCGACACAAGCAGAGAATTTTCCGTATAATACGAAAAGGATTTCCGGTACTTTCCCGCAAGCGCGGGATCACCGATCATACGATACTCCGCATACCGTTTTACCGCCATCAAATACGCGCCCGCCATCCAGTATCCAATCACAATACTTGCCGGCGGCAGATACCGGTTTGTCACAATAAACCATCCAAGCATAAGCCGGATTGCATTGTTGACGGATTCGGACAGCACATCCAGATAAGGCAGATCTTTTGTCCGAAACGGTTTCACGTTATAGAGCACCCCCATCAGCAGGAGAATCGCTTCCATGCCGGCAAAGTAACCTGACACTGTGAAAGAAAGCCCCATGCCCAGCGCGATCAGAAACAGATACTCCAGCAGCACGATGCTGCCTTTAACATTTTCTTCGACCACAGGCCGGTATTTCTTTGTCGGATGGTACTTGTCAAACTCGGCGTCCAGCCATTCATTGATCACATAATTGGCCGATGCGACAAAGCAGGTAGCCAGAAAGCCCAGCACCAGCTTGGGCATGATTTCCGCGCCAAAGGCTTCGTTTTCCCCCGCTAAGAGCAGGGCAACCACCATTCCCGGAATGATAAACATATTTTTGGTCCAATGATCCGGCCGGGCAATCTTAATATACTTTTTCATCTCATATCTCCTCATATGTGCTTATGTCTCTTCCAAATAACCGGCTATGCCGCCAACTGCCCGCCATTCCCAGTATGACAAGCGGCAGGAAGGCGAACCGATACCGTGAATTTCCCAGTGACGCCGTTGCGGCCATAAGATACATGCATAGCAACAAAATTCCCCAGTCAATTCCCTTCTGTCGCTTCAGACTGCCCAAAAAACCGGCCGCATATAAGAGATATACAGACGCCAGCGTCAAAACCGTAATGCCGGAAAGACACTTTCGCAGCATGCCGGAATGAAACACAGTCTCAAAGTATTTCCCGTCCGCCCGGAACAAAAGATGCAGCAATCCTTCCACATTCATCATAAAATAACCGGCCATATGAGAAAAAACGTATTCGTTCCCGATTGCCTTTTCCTTCCCGGCAACGTCCATATCCCATAAGTCGGCATCCGAATAGGAAATCTCATATCGGTTCCGCAATTCCTCATGAAACTGCCCAAGTGCTTGCTCCCCGCTGATTCCCTCAACCCTGACTTTCAGCTCCGGACCGTCCCAACGGAAAAACTGCACATACCGGATATTGGAAAACAGAAAATATCCCGTTTCTCTGTAATTCCGCAAAGACCAGCCTCCAAACAGACAGACAAATGCGAGGAGGTAACATATGCATGGCTTCCAGTCAATCTTTTTCAGCAGTGCCCCCGCCGTCAGCAGCAGACACAGCAGGATATTCCAATACATCAGGGTCGGTTTCACCAGCAGAGCCAGATTGATACATATCGCTCCCAGACATCCGAATACACTTCTTTTTTTATTTATTCCATATATCACACACCATACCGAAAACACAATCAGAAATCCAAATACTATATCCGGTAAAATGCAGATCGCAAAGACGGCATGTGAAAATTCGAGTGTATATAGCAGCATACACAAAATACCGGCGCCGCGTTTCCCTGTCAGCAAAACGGCTCCATGGTACAGTATAAGAGAAACGCCGGCCGCCAAAACGCACTGTATCACCGCTGTGGCAACATCCCCGCCACCGGCCGCATACACAGCGGCCAGAAAAAGCGGATACCCGGGCGTCCGAAAGATCATGGGATGCGTATCATCCACAAGCATTTTCCCCTGTTCGAGAAATGTTTGCGCCGGGATGGTATAGCCTGACGTATCGTCCTGCCAATACAGTTCCCCGTTGCTGCAGACAAGAAAACCGCCCAGTATGATTATCTGCGCGAGCAGGAGTACCCCCACAGCCGTGTACGCCGTTTTCTTTCGCTGTAAAACCGCCATAACTTTTACCAAGAAATGTTTCACCCGCAGTCCCATATTTCCCATCCCCCCTCTTTCAACGCATCACTCGCCGGTAAAGCTCCAAAAGCCGCCGCACACTCTCCTGGATGTCGAACTCTCTCCTGATCTTCTCCGCCGCGCATTCGCCGAGGCGGCTGCGCAGCTCCCTGTCCTCCAGCACCTTATCGAGCAGTTCTCCCAGCCGGCGCACATCCCCCGCCTCACACAGAAGACCGTTTTCACCGTCCGCAATCAGATGCGGAATCCCGCCCGCATAGGTGGAAACCACGGCCATGCCGTACGACATCGCCTCCAGAACGGACATCGGCATTCCCTCATGATAAGAGGGCAGTACATAGACGCTGCATGTCTTCAGCAGCCGCTGCTTTTCCCGGCCTCTGACCCATCCGCAGAATGTCACCTGCTCTGCAATCCCCTTCGCCCGGCAGAGCCGTTCCGCCTGTTCCCGCTCGCCGTCGCCGCAGAAATAAATATGCGCGTCCGGGTATCTGGCAAAGACGGCAGGCAGCGCCTCAATCAAATCATAGGTTCCCTTTCTCTGTCCCAGAATCCCCAGAAAAAGCATGTTCCGGTTCGTATAGTCTTTCCGGTACGGCCCGGGAATGCGGACGGCATTATAGATGACCTCTATCTTATCCGCCGTACAAATATACCTGGCCAGAAATGCTTTCCAGTCATCCGAAAGCGCGATCACACGGTCGGCCATCGCAAATATTCTGCGCACCTGTCGTTTCTGTCTGTCATTACAGCGCTCCCGGTAAAACAAATCAAACGTACTGCCGTGCATATGAATCACGATCTTTTTCCCTTCCCGGTACGCTTTGCGGATAAAGACCGCTTTCCGGTAAAAGCTGTTGTCCGACGACATATGCACATGCAGAATATCCGCCTTCCGAATCAGCGTTTCAAAGCGGATGCGGGCCCTTGCCGCCACCGCCAGCTTTTTGATTTTGTTTCCGTCCTCCATTGTCGGCAGATAGGTCAGATCACATTGTTTGTCCAGCCCCGCCGCATAATAGCTGTTTACCACGGAAGATACGCCGCCGCGCACATCCCGTCCCGCGCCTATCATCAATACGTTCATTCTTCACTCTCCACAATCTCCGTCTCCCGGACAAAAACCTTTTCCCCGATCACTTCTCCGGTTTCCCGCCTGTTTACCGCTATCCGCATCCCGTCTGTCTCCTCCGCACATGAAACATCCGTCAATCCTGCCAGCAGACATTCCAGCTTCCGGTCTCCCGCTGTGAAATCAGGATGCATGCTGACCGACACCTGCAAGTCCCGGTCGTGGCAAAGCATCAAAAAGCAGTCTGCTTCGCCCGCTTCCATCAGCGCCTGCCGCTTTTCCAGAAAATACGCCTCATAATCCCGGTTCCACGCCTCACACAGCGCATCCCGCCTGTGATCCGCCAGATTATAATTCTCCTGCAGGTATGTACCGACCGCCTCCGTTATTTTCTGGCCGCCGAGGAAATTCATATGTTCTTTATCCGCAAAATCCGTATCGGGATTCCAGCACTGTGCTTCCATAAAATTCAGATACGGCAGTTCGCTTTGCGCCGCAAAAGCCGCCGTCAGCGGCTGGTCAGCGGCCTTGTCCGCCATCAGCGTTTCGTCGCCGCCGTCCGGGTACGGCAGATAGACAAGCAAAATCGCAATCCCCCGCTCCCGGCACAAATCCGTCATTTTCTGCAGATACTGCGCGCCGGTTCCCTGCAGATCCACCGACGCCGATATTGCCGCAGCAGCCGACACAGCTTCCGCGTCATACGAATATACTTTCCGGCCTGTCACCGCTCCTTTTTCTTTCGTATAAGCGGGCGAAAAATCTTCCTCCCCCAGTTCCTCCCACCGGTTGTGATAAACCGAATACGGAAACAGCAGTTCCTTCCGATATGCCGCATCCGCCTGTAAGTCCAGAACCGCCCTGATTTTGCGCGGGGAAAGCGGAATCGAGTCCATCGTCGTATGCGAGAAATTAATGCCGGTCTGGTCGTTGCGCATCTTTTCGCCTCTGTTAATCATAAAGGTATCGATCACGACCACTTTCGGATTCGTATATTGCAGCGCGTCTTCCAGCGCATAATAGGATTCGGGAATATAATGTCCGTATCGTCCGATATTATAAGAAGTGATCCCATACTCCCGGTACAACTGCATCGGGAACACCGCGTTGATCATATGGCTGTTTCCGACAAACAGTACATCATACTCGTCTCCCCGCTCGTACAATTCCCGGTTTCTGACCGCCGCTTCCTTGCGCATCGTCAGGCGGTTCAGACCGTTGAATCCCGCGGCGAGCAAAAGCAGTACCATACACACATGGACAATATGGGCCATGTTTCTTTTTACACGCATCAGCCCTCTCCTCAAAACACAAATCAAAACTGAAAATAGATAAATCCCGATTCCGCGAATCCGATCCCCCATACGCCGACCAGCGTGATCAGCAGAATCGAACCGGCGAATACCAGATACCGAAACCAGCAGGCCTGCGCCAGAATCATCTCCCGAATACGGACGCCCCTGTATTTCATCACATCGGCCGCCAGCAAAACCGCAAGCGAAAGCATCATCACGGCAAAGCTTTTCTCCGATAATCCAAGTTCATATAAGGAACCGTCAAAGAGAATCCACGGATTCCACTGCGTACAGATGCTCCTTACCATCGCAAACGCCTCTCCGACAGACTGCGCCCGGAAAAACAGCCACGCAAAGTCAACCAGACAGAATGTGGCCAACATGCTGACCAGCCGCCGGCCCGGACTGCCGGGGTCCATCCGCACAAGCCGCAGCAGCCGTTCCCGCAGCGGCCTGCAAATCTCACCCACGATCTGATACAGACCGTTCAGCGCGCCCCAGATGACAAATGTCCAGTTCGCCCCATGCCACAGGCCACTGATGCAGAAGACAAGAAACAGGTTCAAAAACTTCCGGCCCCGGCCCTTCCGGTTGCCGCCCAGCGGGATATACAGATAATCCCGGAACCATGACGACAGCGAAATATGCCACCTGCGCCAGAACTCGCTTACGCTGCAGGACAGATACGGCGCATCAAAATTTTCCATCAGCGTAAATCCCATAATCCGCGCCGCACCGGTCGCGATCACGGAATATCCCGCAAAATCGCAATAAATCTGAAAGGCAAACAGAATCGTCGCCAGCGTCAGATACATGCCGCCATAGCTTTTATAATCGCCATAGACCGCATTGACAAAAATGGCGATCCGGTCCGCCAGCACCAGCTTCAGGAAATAGCCCCACAACATAATCAGCAGGCCCTCTCTAGCCCGCTCATAGTCAAACCGACAGTCCTTCCGGCGGAGCTGTGAGAGCAGATTGCCGGCGCGTTCAATCGGTCCGGCCACCAACTGTGGAAAAAACGATACAAACAGGGCATATTGAATCCAATTCTTTTCCGCCCGCAGTTCCTCCCGGTACACATCGATCGTATATCCCAAAGCCTGAAAGGTGTAAAACGAAATACCGACCGGCAAAAGCAGACTGATCTGCGGCATTTTCACGGAGATCCCCAGACAGGGCAGAAGCGTTTCCAGCGCTGATGCCGCAAAACCGTAATACTTAAACAGAAATAAGAGAAACAGGTTTGCCGCCAGACTGGCGGCAAGACAGCACCTTTTCCAAAACCGCTTTTTCTTTTCCTCTCCGATCTGTCCCGCCCGCTCCAGAAGGCATCCACACGCATATGTGATCACCGTGGAGCACAAAATCAAAACCGCATAGCCGGCGTTCCAGCTCATGTAAAAATAATAACTGGCCAGCAGCAGCCACACGTTCTTCCCTTTTGCGGGTATCACAAAATACAGAAGCGCCACGACAGGAAAGAAGATAATAAAATCCAGTGAATTAAATAACATTCTGCTCCTTCCAGCGTATCGTCGTCACAATTCTGCAGTCCGCATTGGTTGTTCCCGCAATCCGAAGCTTTTTGACAGGCTCTTTCACACCATATGTGGTCGAAATCCATGCCTCTTCCACAGACAGCCGCATCCCGCATTCTCCCCGGCACTGCAGTGTCACCGCCGCGCGCCGGCCCGGGCCGCATGGGCACGAAAGCAGGAAAGAATCCGCTCGCGTTTCCTCCACGCGGCATCCGGGTCCCAACAGAAAATGAATGCCAAAAGCAGTATCCCGCTTTACATGCAGCAGATCGTCATATAATTGCAGACCGTTTTTTCCGTCGTACCGGTATTTTCGCCGGTGTATCACCGGTCCATAACCGTCATGCTCCGCTTCCACGCACAGCATCCCCGCCGCGCGGCCGGCCGCCGGCCCGGACTGCTCTGCGCCTTCGCCGCTGCGCGCATTTCCCACAGCCAGATTATGCGCCAGCAGCCTTGTCCGCGCCCGTCTTCCCCACAGAAACGCGCCAAGCATTTCCGACTGGTCCGCACCGTTTATCGTCACCGTATTGTGGTTTTCCGTTCTGCGAAACGCATTTCTGTTTTCCAGATCGATATGATAGAGATAGGTTCCCGCATCCGCAAATACCGCGCTGCCGCGCAGATACATCTGAAACGAGAGCGCATCCGCGTGTCCATGCGCCGCTATGCTGCCGAAGCCGAGTTCACCGTGGTCAATTCCGATCAGCACACTGCCGTCCGCGCTTTTCAGCAGACTCACGCCGCCCTGCTCGTAACAGACGCTGCCTGTATTCCGATGACGACGCTTCTCACCGATCCGCTCCCGTAAATGCGACGGCACGATAGCGAGCAGCGTCCCGTCCGTGACCGCCGACGCATACCGCTCCGGCAAAACCACACTCATAAGCTGCAGCACATAAAGATAATGGCTGCGCCGATCCGTCCCCTGCAGATCCAGTATCTTTCCGCCGTCGTCATCCCCGAAGACAACGCATTCCCCATACGCTCCCTGACAGTCCGCCAGATAACGGCTCATTTTCACGAGCGTATTGCGCCACATCTGCGGCACACGGATGCCGTTGATCTGCATATGCAGAACGAGCAGGCCGACCGCCTCCATAAAAAATGACTGATAGTGCAGAGAAGCTTCTTTATTAACGCCGTCGCTGTAATTCTGCCGCTCGATTTCATACTGCAGAATGTAAAAAGCCGTGTCAAACCATGCGCCACAGTTCATCACAAGCCCGGCCAGCCCCATCGCCGCCGCCTCTGCGATCACATGATTATTGGCGGAAGAATACCGGGAATAATGCACCGCGATATATTCCGTCATATTGATAATGCCGATGCGCAGCGCGCCGCACAGCGCATCGATCTTTTCTTTTGTCTCTGCGTCTTTTTCCGCCAGCGCCGCATCGGACAAAAATCCCAGCGTATAGATCCAGTTGATGTCCCGGATCGCCGCTTCCATAACGCTCGTCCAGGAAATGCCCACCAAAAACGGATTCTTCCGGTTCCAGTCAAAAAATAAATCTGACAACTCTGTCACATATTTTCCGTCCCCCGTCCGGTCATAGCGGCAGGCCAGCATGGCAAACTGGAAATGCCGGTTCAGCTCCCAGTTTGTCCGCGCATCCCCGATTTCGTCCCGCTGCTTATAGCGCAGGTCGCCGGAAAAAACCTGCGGCCACTTCTGCGGCGTCTGAAATCCCGCATGCCAGTCTTTTTGATACGTCTCATAGTCATAACCGCCGGGCAGGGCAATCCGCACAGGCGCCGCATCCGCAAAAGCAGGCATATCCGCCCGTTCCGCCATTGCCAGCCGCTCTCTGTGAAATACCAGCGCTTCCCACTCCCGCCGAAAGACTCTGTCCGTCACCGCTATCCGCCGTTTCCCAAATACCTTCCGCTCCGCCTGCTGCGCCGCCTTCTGTTCCAGACGCCATGCAATCTCCGGAACACGCATCGCGCGCAGACGATTGATATACCATCCGATCCCCATATCAGAACTCCGTTCCCGTCATATCCTTTTCCCGTGTCTCATACTGCTTCGCATTCGTGTTGATGTTTCCCCACGAAATGCCCTCATACTGCCCGGCATAGTCCACATCGTTCCATGCCCGGACGAGATCGACAACAATCTTCCCCGGATATTTTTCCAGCAGATCCGCAAACTCCGCCTCTTTATTCGTCACCACAAGCACATCCGATTCCGACGCCACCTTGTCCAGATCGTCATATACAAAGTGTTGGAGATGCGGAATCTTGGCCATAATAAAGTCTTTATTGGTACCTGTGATCTCCGACAGTTTCACATTTTTATCATAAATACGCAGTTCAAAGCCCTTGCCGAGCAATGTTTCCACCACGTCCACGATCGGGCTGCAGCGCAGATCATCCGTACCGGCCTTAAAACTCAGTCCCAGTATACCGACCTTCCGTCTGCCCTTTTCCATAATCAGTCTGACCGCATTCTTTTTCTGAATCTCATTGCTCTCCTCGATCGCATTGATCACCGGCACATCGATATAATAATCTCTTGCCAGCGTGCGCAGCGCCTTGGAATCCTTCGGCAGGCAGGAGCCGCCATAGGCAAATCCCGGCTTAAAATAATAGGGAGAAATATTGAGCTGCCTGTCCTTGCAAAATATTTCCATCACCTTGTGACTGTCCACATCCAGCGCCTTGCAGATATTTCCCACTTCATTGCCGAACACAATCTTCAGCGCATGGTACGTATTGTTGATATACTTCATCATCTCCGCCACTTTAATATCCGTGGCGATAAACTCTCCCGGAATATCCCGGTACAGCGCGCGCATTGTCTCCACGGCTCTGTCGCAGTCCGCACCCACGAGCGTCAGCGGCGGATTCAGATAATCATGGACTGCCGTGCCCTCCCGCAGGAACTCGGGATTGGAAACGACCGTAAAATCCTGGCCGCGCTTTTTTCCCGACGCCTGCTCCAGAATTTTCCCGAGCTTTTCATTCGTACCCGGCAGCACCGTGCTGCGAATCGCCACAATATGAAACGCCTCTTTATCGCGCAGCGCTTCCCCGATCTGGCCTGCTACCTTATAGATATATTCCAGATTCAGGTGCCCTTCCCTGCTGCTCGGTGTCCCGACGGCAATAAAAGAAATCTCCGAATGCGCCACCGCATACGCGGCGTCGTCCGTCGCCTCCAGACGCCCGCCTTCGTGCGCCGCCCGCACCAGTTCGTCAATGTCTTTCTCGATAATGGTAGGCCGTCCGCTGTTGATCAGCGCCACCTTATGCGCCGACACATCCACGCCGATCACATGATGTCCCAGTTTTGCACAGCAGGCCGCGCCCACGCAGCCCACATATCCCATTCCAAATATACTGATTCTCACTCGATTTCTCCTTCAAAAAATGCCCGGTACCCTTCCAGCAGCGCCCTGCTCGTATGCTCCCAGCTCAGTTCCTCCACCACACGCTTTCTGCCGAACGCGGACATTTCTTCCCGCTTCTTTGCATCGTCCAGCAGCGACACAATCTTTTTCGCCATATCCACGCTGTCATTCGGCTTCGCATACAGCGACGCCGCCTGCGCGGAGAAACGGCCTTCCGTCAGGTCAAACTGCACGATCGGTTTCCCAAGCGCCATATATTCCAAAACCTTATTCATGGTAGACTTATCATTCATCGGATTGTATTCATCGGGATTGACACAGATGTCCGCAGTATTCAGATAGTCCAACATCACATCATCCGGCGCCCGTCCGGTAAACGTCACAATATCGTCCAGACCCAGTCTGGCGGACAACGCCTTCATCTCCTCCAGAGAAGTGCCGCCGCCCACAATGCCGTAGCAGATGTCGTCCCGTTTCAGCTTTCTGCGGATATAAGCGGCCGCTTTGAGCAGATAGGGGATTCCCTCCTGCTTTCCGATCACGCCCAGATACCCGACCATATAACGCCGGCCGCCCTTGAGTTCTTCCTTCGGCGGCTGTATCCGCAGCCGTTCCAGTTTCGGTCCGCTCCGCAGCACATAGACCTTTCCCGGCTCCATGCCGCCCCGTTCGATCGCAATTTTCCGGTACGATTCGTTTGTGACAAAGGCGAACGCGGCGTTCTCATACGTTTTGCGTTCCAGCCAGAGCTGGCTTTTGTACAGCAGCCCGGTCTTTTTCCCGAACTTGGCTTCAAACAGTTCGGGACAAATATCATGGTGGTCAAACACATATTTCACGCCGTATTTCCGAAAATGCCTGGCCACCAGATAAATATTATCCGGCGGATTACAGCCGTGAATCACAGCAAATCCGATCTTTTTATAGATAAATTTCGCCAGCCGCAGCTCATGGAAAAGAGCCGCCCCATATTCTTTCGCATAGCCGACGGGCCCGCTTCCCTCCGCGGGCAGATCGTGCCGGAAAATATGCACGCCGGACAACTTCTCATATGGCTTCTCGTATCCTTTCCCTTTGGGACAGATGACGGATACCGTGTAACCGTTTTCTGTCAGTGTCGTCGCCTCCTGCCATACCCGCGTATCAAACGGAACGGGGAGATTTTCCACGATAATCAGTATTTTTCTTTTCATGATTATTTTGCTCCTTTATCAAAGCCTGTCAATCGTTCTCCATATATACGGGATACAGCGTAATATCTGACCAAACTTCCCGGCTGTCCGCTCCGACGCCGTAGGTCTGCCCGCCTTCCGCATCATACCAGCAAAAAAACGTAATATGATCCGACGGAATATCCGTCCCTTCCAGCAGCTCCACGCCGGTATCCTCCCGGTACACGTACAGGTACTCCGCATCATCCGTTTCAATAACCGGCGCATTTTTCAGACCGCCGCCCGGAAAGACGCTCGCAAAGGCACGGATCCCGCCCCGGTTATTCATATACCGGATCAGACATATCGGTTCTCCCGCCAGCCAGACACGGTCGAGAAACGCCATCCGCTGTCTTGTCCATTCCCGAATATCCTCCGCGCAGGCATCCAGATCATCTGTCTTATGCCATCGGATCTGATCCATAGCGGCGCTTTCCCGGATTTCCGAAACATATCGGTCTATTTTTTCGTCTGTCAATACCACAAGGGCAGGACGAAACCGCTCCCGATATTCCGCCTTTACCCCGGATAAAAACGATTCCTTTTGATACAATGCATAAAACCATTTCGTGTATTCCGTATGATAACAATAGATTTTAGACAAAACGCAGGGATCCCGGAACGATCCCATCTCAGGATGCCCAAGCGCCTTATCGTAATC
>CATLGN010000014.1 GCA_949935685.1 uncultured Lachnospiraceae bacterium
GTATCCGAAAAATGTCAGTCTGCGGGCAATCGATTATATGAAGGAGAGCGGGATTGCGGACCAAATGGTAATCGGGCCGGAGTTTGAATTTTATTTATTTGACAGCGTCCGCTATGAAGTGACGCCGCGTCAGTGCGGGTATCGGATTGATACCCGGCAGGCGGACTGGAACTGCAGCCTTGACACATCGGGAAATAACGGATATGAGGTGCCGACAAAAGGCGGCTATCATGTGTCCGCGCCGCAGGATGTGGGGTACGATCTGCGCAGCCGCATGTGTATGATGATGGAGGACTGGGGCATTCAGGTAAAATACCATCATCATGAAGTCGGCGGTCCGGGGCAGATGGAGATTGAAGTGGAACTGGCGGATATGCCCGTTATGGCCGACAATACCATGATTATCAAGTATATTATCAAAAATATGGCGGCCCGGGAGGGTAAGACGGCGACTTTCCTGCCGAAGCCGGTTTATCAGGAGGCGGGCAGCGGCATGCATGTACATATGCTTCTTATGAAGGATGGCAAACCGCTTTTCTATGATGCGGACGGCTATTCGGGCCTGAGCAGAACCGCGCATTATTTTATCGGCGGCCTGTTAAAACATATCGCATCGCTGTGCGCTTTTACCAACCCGTCCACGAATTCCTTTAAACGTCTGGTGCCGGGCTACGAAGCGCCGGTGACAATCGGCTATGCGACCTCCAATCGCAGCGCCGTAATCCGCATTCCGGCCTATGCCAAATCGCCGGAGACAAAGCGGTTTGAACTGCGCAACCCGGATGCGACGGCCAATCCGTATTATGCCTATGCAGCCATTCTGATGGCGGGGCTGGACGGAATTGAAAAGCAGATCGATCCGGCGGAGAACGGATGGGGACCCTATGACTTTAATCTGTATTCTCTGTCGGAGGAGGAGCAGAAAAAGATCAAAGGGCTGCCGAAATCGCTTGGGGAGGCGCTGGATGCGCTCGAAGCGGATCACGCTTATCTGACAAAGGGCGGCGTATTCCCGCAGCGTCTGATCGATGTGTGGATTGCGCGCAAGCGCGCAGAACTGAAAAAGCTGGAACAGATTCCGAATCCGGCGGAATTTAAGATGTACTACGATTTATAAAGAGAAGAGCGGGCTGCACAGGGGGAACGCATATGAAGGACATAAGATGGCTGCATTTGTCGGATTTTCATACCGGCAAGGACAATTATGCACAGATTAAATTATTCCGGTCGATCCACCGGCATATGAAAGAAATGCGGGAGACGGGTATGACGCCGGACATGATTCTGGTGACGGGAGATGTGGCGGATAAAGGCGCGGAGGCGCAGTACGCCATGTTCACCGACGAGTTTTTACTTCCGCTGGTGGATCTCTATGAGGAACTGCCGGCCATCTATATCGTGCCGGGCAATCATGACGTGGACCGGGAACAGCGCAGACTGGCGGCAGGCTCTCTATACGGCGTTCCCCGCAGCAACCCCTGCTTTTTTGACACGGATGAAAACGGTCTTGCAGTCCGTGAGGAGATCTTTGACCGGTTTGCCGGATTTCAGAATTTTCGGGGCGATTTTTCCTTTCCGGTGCAGGATCTGTTTGCACGGCAGGCATATTTTTGTGATAAAAAGGAGATCAGAGGCTGTAAGGTGGGCATTATCGGCATCAATACGGCCTGGTTGTCTGGTTCCGACCGGGATAAGGAGCAGTTGTCGCCGGGAAAATGGCCGCTGGAAGAGGCTCTGGAGTTGGTTAGCGACTGCCGCCTGAAGCTGGTGCTCGGGCATCATCCGCTAAGCTGGCTGGAGCCGGGAGAAAAACGGCAGATCTCTGCGGCGCTGGCCCGCCATCAGGCGGTTTATCTGCATGGCCATATGCATAAAAATGCAGTCGATCTGACACTGCCCGCAGAACATGGCTTCTTGTCGCTGCAGTCCGGCGCGGCGTTTCAGGCGCGGGAAAACGAAGTGTATTATAATTCCCTGTACTGGGGAATCTGTCATTGGGAAAGCACCCCGGAGACGGTGACGGTCTTGCCGAGACGCTGGTCGGGGGCGGACGGCGGATTCGTGCTGGACGCTTCCGGGAATCTGCCGGAGGCATATCGCAAAGCGGGAACGGATCAATGGGTTTTTCCGCTGCGGGTCTCGATTGGGACCGGCGTTGAACCGGCAAAGAAAAAAGAGGAAGCCGCGGAAGCGCCCGCGGGCTGGGATCTGATTGACGAAACATTTATCAGAAGCCGCGAAGAACCGGAAAAAGCGGATATTCTCAAATATTTTGACGGAAAAGAGCCGTCGTATAACGATATTTTTTCCTCCTATATCCCTGACCGGGTGATTGTTGCGGATTTACAGGAAGAATTTGTAAAATATAATGCCGATAATCAGACGAAATGTATCCTGTTGACCGGCGCGGGCGGAGAAGGGAAAACGACGGTCTTTTTGCAGATCATCCGTGCGCTGTGTGTGGAAAAGGGATGGAAAGCGTTGATTCTGCGGCAGCCGGAAAAGGATACCCTTCTTCACGAGGAACAGCTTTTGCGGTATACGAAAACCGGCGACTGGATTCTTGGCGTGGATAATTGTTTCCCGGTCGGGATTAAGCTATTCCGGCTGCTGAAGCGGCTGAAACAGCGCAAGAGCCGGCACGTTCATCTGCTGCTCTGCGCCCGGGACACCGACTGGATTAACAGTGAGGCGGATCATCAGCCCTGGGGTGAAGCGGCCAGTTTCAGCCGGCACCGCCTGCGCGGCATTCGTGAGAAGGATGCGGAGAAGATCGTAACGGCATGGAAGGAGCTGGGGGACGAAGGGCTGGGAAGGCTGAAAGGGCTGAGCACGGAGGAAGCAAAGGAACGGCTGGTGCAGTCTTCCCGGAATGAGGAGCGAAAAGGGTCCGGCGAAGGCGCGCTGCTGGGCGCCATGCTGGCAACCCGCTATGGGGAGGAACTGCACAACCATGTACGCGAAATGCTGCGGCGTCTGCGGGAAATACAAATGGAGAAGGGACGGGATACGCTGCTGGACGCCTTTGTGTATATCGTGGCAATGCACTCGGAAAAACTGCATATTTTGTCCAAACCGGTGATGGCGCAGTTATATCGCTGTAAAGATAAGGATGTCAAGAAATATATTCTCGGACCGCTCGGAGACGAAGCCGCCAGCGCGGTCAGCGGCGATATGATCTATACCCGGCACGGCTCGATCGCGGAATCCGCGAGAAAAATACTGGACGAAGAATTTCATTATGATTTTGACGAAGTCTTTATCGAACTGGCGGAGGCCGCGGTGGAGGCGAGCCAGAAAGGGGTGTACATAGAGCGGTTTGGCGACTGGAAATTTATTTCCAAACATTTTGTGGATGTAAACAACACACTGGCGGTGAAAATCGACAGGAAGATGCTGGAACTGGATCGCTATGACCCCTACATTATCGTGCATTTGGCAAAACTATACAGAATACTGAAACAACCCGACTGTGCGCTGCCGTTATTCCGGGACGTGCAGTATGTGGTGGAACATCGGTCTTTTTTCTGCGAGTGGGCGCTGGCGGAGGCAAATGCGGGAAACCGGGCGGCCAGTATCTGTCTTTCGGCGATTGCCCTGTCAGATCAGGCGGAGCGAAGGCCGATCGATATAGACAATGCGCACATGAATTTGTATTCCATCGCCCTGACGTTTTTGGAGCAATACCGTCTGTATGAGGATGAAGTTTATTTTACGGCAATGGCGGCCGCCCTGCTTCTGAATGAAAAAATAGGAAAATCTCAGAAATATAAAAAACAACCTTCCATGTCGGAGGAGGAGACGCAGAAATGGAACGTGTTACGGAAACAGGAGATCAAGCTGGAATATTGTCTGCGGCAGGGGATATTGAAGGCGGATGAAGACCGGGAAATTGATTTCTGGGAATGGGTGCCCAAAGTCCCGGGACTGGAATATAAAAAGCTGTTTATGTTAGGAGGGATTTATAAATGAAAGCACTGTTTATCGGCGGCACAGGAACGATCAGCACCGCCATTTCGACAAAGCTGTTGCGGGAGGGGCACGAACTGTGGCTCGTTAACCGGGGCAGCCGCAACAATGCGCTGCCGGAAGGCGCGCATATCATTCAGGCGGACATCAACGATGTGGAAAGCGTATCGAAGCGGCTGGAAGGGCAGCGTTTTGATGTGGCGGCGGATTTTATCGCCATGAAACCGGAAGACCTGATGCGGGATTATCGCTTGTTCCGGGGCAGGACAAGGCAGTTTATCTACATCAGTTCCGCTTCCGCCTATCAGAAGCCGCCGTCTGATTACCGGATCAGCGAGGGGACGCCGCTGGCCAATCCATACTGGGAGTATTCCCGCAATAAAATCGCGGGGGAAGATTATCTGATGCAGTTATACCGGGAAGAGGGCTTTCCGGTGACGATCGTGCGGCCGAGCCATACATACAGCGAGCGTTCCGTGCCGATGGGACTGCATGGGGAATATGGCAGTTATCAGACGATCAAACGGATGCGGGAAGGAAAACCGGTGATTATTCAGGGCGACGGCACATCGCTCTGGACGATGACGCATTGTCTGGATTTTGCGGAAGGTTTTGTCGGATTGATGGGAAATCTGCACGCGATCGGCGAGGCCGTACAGATTACAAGCGACGAGACGCTTACCTGGAACCAGATCTACCGGGCGGCGGCGGATGCGCTCGGTGTGGAACTGAAAGCCGTTCACGTATCGAGTGAATTTCTGGCGTCCTGCAGTCCGGCAAAATGGAATCTGCGCGGCGCCTTGCTGGGGGATAAGGCGAACAGCGTTGTCTTTGACAATACAAAGCTGAAACGGCTTGTGCCCGGTTTTACCGCGAAAATCCGCTTTGATGAGGGCGTGCGGCAGGCGGTCCGCTATGTTCTGTCGCACCCGGAATGTCAGAAGGAAGATCCGGCATTCGACGCGTGGTGTGACAATGTTATCGCCGCGCGGGAGCAGGCGGCGGCACAGGTGCGGGGCCGCTCATAATTGCCCGCCATATCGGAAACAATACTGCATACAGGGAGGGAAAGAACATGGGATTTTTAACAGGAAAAACGGCGCTGATTACCGGAGCGGGCCGGGCTGTTTTGCGGGACGGACGCTGCGGCGCAATCGGCTATGGCATCGCCACGGCTTATGCGAAAGAAGGGGCAAACCTTGTGATCACGGGGCGGAATGAAAAGAAGCTGGCAGATGCCAAGGAGGAGCTGGAGCGTCTGTATGGCATTTCGGTGTTGACGGCTGCGGCCGATGTCTGCGCGGGCGCGGATAACGAGGCGGTGACTGCAGGGGTTGTGCGGCAGGCTGTGGACGCCTTCGGAAGAATCGACGTGCTGATCAATGTGGCGCAGGCGTCCGCGGCGGGTGTGACGCTGGCAGATCATACGAAAGAGCAGTTTGACCTTGCTCTGTATTCGGGATTATATGCGACCTTTTATTATATGAAAGCCTGCTATCCGCATTTGCGGGAGACAAAGGGAACGGTGATTAACTTCGCTTCCGGCGCCGGGCTTTTCGGCAATTACGGACAGTGCGCTTATGCGGCGGCCAAGGAAGGGATTCGCGGCTTGTCCCGCGTGGCGGCGACGGAGTGGGCAAAGGACGGCATCAATGTCAATGTGATCTGTCCGCTGGCATGGACTGTGCAGCTTGAGAAATTTGAACAGGAATATCCGCAGGCGTTTCGGGAAAACGTAAAAATGCCCCCTGCCGGACACTATGGGGATGCGGAACGGGAAATCGGCCGGGTATGCGTGCAGCTTGCCTCTCCTGATTTCCAATATATGACCGGCGAGACGATTACGCTGGAGGGCGGGATGGGACTGCGGCCGTAAAAGCATAGGGATTTGCCATTTCGCAGAAAAGGTGTTAGAATTGGGACATGATAATGGCATAAAAAAGGAGAAGAACGGCATGGAACATATTACGGAAACGATCATAAACATAGGCGTGAATGACAGAGATATAACGATGTTTGAAGGCCAGTACGCTGTGAAATGCGGCATGGCATATAATTCTTATGTGATATTGGATGAAAAGACGACGGTTATGGATACGGTGGATGCGCATATGACGGATGCGTGGCTCTCCGGGCTGGCACAGTCGCTGAACGGGAGAGCGGTGGATTATCTGGTTGTACAGCATATGGAACCCGATCATTCCGGCAGTATACAGGAGCTGGCGATCCGCTTCCCGGAGATGAAGATTGTGGCCAGCGCGGCGGCATGCAATATGATGAAACAGTTTTTCGATCTGGATCTGCAGGACAGAACGGTGACGATAAAGGAAGGCGATTCGCTGGAACTGGGCAGCCATACACTGCGGTTTTTTGCGGCTCCCATGGTACATTGGCCGGAGGTTATGGTGACATATGAGGCGTCGGAGAAGGTCGTATTCAGCGCGGACGGCTTCGGTAAGTTTGGGACGAGAGACACGGACGAAGACTGGACGTGTGAGGCGCGGCGGTATTATTTTAATATTTGCGGAAAATATGGCGCGCAGGTACAGGCGCTTTTGAAAAAGCTGGCGACACTGGATGTCTCGGTGATCTGTCCGCTGCATGGCCCGGTTCTCACGGAAAATCTGGCATATTATATTGACAAATACAATGTCTGGAGCAGTTATGCGCCGGAGGAAAAGGGGATTTTTATCGCGTATGCGTCCGTCTATGGACATACAAAGGAGGCGGCGCGGAAGCTGAAAGAGATTCTGGAGAGCAGGAGCCGGGAACGGGTGGTTCTGTCCGATCTGTGCAAAGATGATCCGCATGAAGCGCTGGAGAACGCGTTTCGGTATGACAGGACAGTGCTGGCGGCGATTTCGTATGATGCCGGCGTATTTCCGGCCATGGATGATTTCCTGCATCATTTACAGACAAAAAATTTCCAGAAGCGGACTGTGGCGTTGATCGAAAACGGTTCCTGGGCGCCGACGGCGGGGAAGACGATGAAGGCATACCTGGAAGAAATGAAAGAGATTCGGATTATCGAGCCGATGGTGACGATACGGTCTGCGCTGAAACCGGGGACAATAGCGGAGCTGGAAGCGCTGGCGGATGCGCTTTTGCAGGGATAAGATTGACCATTATAATAAGGAAGGCTGCATGTTGTTTTTCATACAGCTTTCCTTATTGCATTTTCACGGCTCAGACGGCAAAGTTGCAGATGCCGAGCAGCAGAAGCATAACGCCGGACAGCAGGTCGGCATAACGGTTGGAAAGGCGCAGCAGGGCCGCGCTGCCCAGGTGGTTGCCGCCGGACAGAAACACGGCGGAGGTGAGAAAGGTGATCAGAGCGGTGGGAAGCAGCGTGATGCCGGACATACTGGCGCCAATACCGATGCCAACATTATTGAGGGAGAGGGCGGAGCCGAGCAGCAGGACTTCCCGCAGCGGCAGTGTCGCCCGCATACTTTCCGCATGCAGGCTGTTTTCGGAACCTTTCAGTGATTTGCCGATATAGAAAATGCCGAGCGCGAATAAAAGAATGCTTCCTGCGCAGGCAGTCAGACGATCGGGCAGGAAAAAGAGAAGCCGGCGGCCCAGAAACAGAGAAAGCAGCGTGCCGGCAAACGAAATCAGACTGATCAGCAGATTTTGGAGAAGGGTAAAATGTATTTTGCGGATGCCGTAGGACATCCCGACCAGAAAGGCATCCGTATTGACGGAAAAGGCGAAGATCAAAGCGGAGAAAAGGCGCATAAGGTCACTCCCGAAAAAGTTCACTTTTTGTCATTTTACTAACTATGATATTCAACATGCGGGATAAGGTTCGACAGGAGGTTTGGTATCTTATGAACAGGGAAATGGAAAAATTAAAAGACCGGCAGTTTGTGATCGGGCAGGGGAAAATGCTGTTAGGCGGAATTGCAGGCGTTTTGCTCTATGCCATCGGGATGAATCTGTTTATTGTACCGGTGGGATTATACAGCGGCGGCCTGATGGGATTTTGTCAGTTAATTCGTACGGTGCTGACGCGCTATCTGCATCTGTCGTTTGGCAGTGTGGATATATCCGGTGTGATTTACTATCTGCTGAATGTGCCGTTGTTTATTCTGGCGGTGAAAAAGATCGGCCGTATCTTCTTTTTGAAAACCGTTATCTGCGTTACGGCCATGACAACGTTTTTGTCGGCCATTCCGATTCCGGCGGCGCCGATTATGGGAGAGGATGTGCTGGCGTCCTGCCTGATCGGGGGCATTATCTGCGGCGCGGGCATCGGCATTCCGCTTCGCATGGGATGTTCCGGCGGCGGGATGGATATTCTGGGACTGGCGCTGATTAAATGGAAAAAGGATTTCAGCATCGGAAAGATGAATCTTATGGTCAACGCAGCGCTGTATGGCATCTGCCTGTTTCTGTTTGATATTCCGACCGTGATCTATTCGCTGATCTATGCGGCGGTCAATTCCACGGCGGTAGACAGACTGCATTCTCAGAATATCAATGTGGAAGTGAAAGTCGTCACAAATGAAAAAAGCGAACAGATGGAACACGATATTATGAAGCAGTTGGGACGTGGACTGACGAAATGGGAGGCCAGAGGCGCTTATACCGAGGAGGGAAAAGAAGTGCTCTATATCCTGCTTTCGAAATATGAGCTCGCCCATCTGCGCTATATCATCCGGCAGCATGACCCGCATGCATTCATTGTAGTCAATGAAGGGGTTCATATCGGCGGAAACTTTTTAAAGAAATTATAAAAAATGGCAGGGAACATGCATATACTGCATATTCTCTGCCGTTCTGTTATCGTTCCTGTTTTTTGTGAATCGCCGCTTCGATAAAGCCGCGGAACAGCGGATGCGGACGATTGGGACGGGACTTCAGCTCCGGATGCGCTTGCGTAGCGATGAAGAACGGATGCTCCGGCAGTTCGCACATCTCCACGATACGTCCGTCAGGGGAAAAGCCGGATAGTTTCATGCCGTTTTCCGTGAGGACGGCGCGGAAATCGTTATTGACCTCATAACGGTGCCGGTGCCGCTCATGTATCGTCTTTTCCTGATACAGGCTGTAGGCCTTTGACGTTTCGTCCAGTACGCAGGGGCAGGAACCAAGACGGAGGGTACCGCCTATATCTTCCACACCGTTCTGGTCCGGCATCAGAGCGATGACCGGATGGGTGGTGGAAGGATTCAGTTCCACGCTGTGCGCGTCGGCATAGCCGATGACATTCCGTGCAAATTCCACAATCGCAAGCTGCATGCCAAGACAAAGGCCCAGGTAGGGAACATGATGTTCTCTGGCGTACGTAATGGCTTTGATTTTTCCCTCGATACCCCGGTCGCCGAAACCGCCGGGGACAAGAATGCCGTCCGCATCTTCGAGCAGAGACCGCACATTTTCGTCGGTAACGGTTTCGGAATCGATCCATTTCATATTGACGGTGGCGCGCTGGGCGATACCGCCGTGTTTCAGCGCCTCCACGACACTGATATAGGCGTCATGGAGCTGGATATATTTTCCAACGAGAGCAATCGTGACTTCCTGTGTGGGACAGCGGAGCGCTTCCACCATTTCCTCCCAGTCGCGCAGATCGGGTTCGGGGCAGGTAAGTCCCAGACATTCGCAGACAACCTGCGCGAGACGCTCTTTTTCCATGGCGAGCGGCGCTTCATATAAATATTCGACATCCAGATTTTGCAGAACGTGTTTATTGGGCACGTTACAGAACAGGGCGATCTTGTCTTTCAGTCCCTGATCGAGCGGATATTCGCTGCGGCAGACGATAATATCAGGCCAGATACCCATCCCCTGCAGTTCCTTGACGCTGGCCTGCGTGGGCTTGGTTTTCATCTCCTGCGAAGCGCGGAGATAGGGAATCAGGGTGACATGAATCAAAATGGCATTTCCCCTGCCGACTTCATGCTGGAACTGCCGGATTGATTCCAGAAATGGCTGACTTTCAATGTCGCCGACTGTACCGCCGACCTCTATGATGGCAATGCGTGTTTCCTCGTCTGTAAAATTGCGGTAAAAACGGCTTTTGATTTCATTTGTAATGTGGGGAATAACCTGTACCGTACCGCCGCCGTAATCCCCACGGCGTTCTTTTTGCAGAACGGACCAGTATACCTTTCCGGTTGTCACATTGGAATTTTTATCGAGACTTTCATCAATAAAACGTTCATAATGTCCCAGGTCGAGATCGGTTTCGGCGCCGTCGTCCGTGACGAACACTTCTCCGTGCTGAATCGGATTCATCGTTCCGGGATCGATGTTGATATAAGGGTCAAATTTCTGCATGGTTACTTTATAACCGCGGGCTTTTAACAGTCTTCCGAGTGATGCGGCAGTGATGCCTTTTCCGAGGCCGGATACGACACCGCCCGTTACAAATACGTATTTTACTGGCATTGTGATTCCCTCCTGAAATATATCTGATTGTATCATGCGGGGGAAGAAAAAACTACTGTTTTACGGGAAAAAAATCGGGAATTTTCACTCTTTTTTAATGCAATTTTCATGGAATGGAACTTGATTTATGAAAGCGCTGTCTCTATAATAGAAATGATAGTCTTCCACGGAGAGGGAGGACAGGAGGTAAACATGGACAACGGAAATCTGAATGAGTACGGAAACGGAGGCGGCGGGAACGGCGGCCGGGGCGGCAATGGGAACAATAACCGCAACGGCGGCTCGGGCGATCAGAATCCGAAACGGCAGAATCTTTTACTTTTGCTCGTTGCGGCGCTGGTAACGCTGCTCTGTATGAGTTATTTTATGAAGGTGATGAACAGCGCGACGCATCAGGAAATCCCCTACAATCAATTTATTGAAATGGTAGAGGACGGAAAGGTGGAAAGCGTGGAGATCGGTGCGGATCAGATCACGATCAAACCGGTGGATGAGAAGAAAAAGGAGGAAGGGTTATTATATCAGGGACCGCCCGTTACGTATTATACGGGGAAAATTGAGGACGACGACACACTGACACAGCGTCTTCTGGAATATAATGTGGAAGTGGCGGGAGACATTCCTGACAATTCCAGTCTGTTGCTTTCCATCCTTCTGACATATGTGCTGCCGGTTGCACTGTGCTGGCTGCTGCTGAGCTTTTTGTTCCGCAAGATGTCGGGCAGCGGCGGCCCCATGGGTGTGGGGAAGAGCAACGCCAAAGTATATGTACAGCGTGAGACGGGGATTACATTTCGGGATGTGGCCGGTGAGGATGAAGCAAAGGAGTCGCTGCAGGAGGTTGTGGATTTTCTGCACAATCCGGGCCGATATGTAAAGATCGGCGCCAAACTGCCGAAAGGCGCGCTTTTGGTAGGACCGCCCGGCACGGGCAAGACGCTTTTGGCGAAAGCGGTTGCGGGGGAAGCGCATGTGCCCTTTTTCTCGCTGACCGGTTCGGACTTTATTGAATTGTATGTCGGCGTGGGCGCATCCCGTGTGCGTGACTTATTCAAAGAAGCAAATAAAAATGCGCCCTGCATTATTTTTATTGACGAGATTGACGCCATCGGACGCAGCCGGGACTCGAAATACGGCGGCGGAAATGAGGAGCGGGAGCAGACGCTGAACCAGCTTCTCTCGGAGATGGACGGATTTGACACTTCGAAAGGGATTCTGATTCTGGGCGCCACCAACCGGCCGGAGATACTGGATAAAGCGCTGCTGCGGCCGGGCCGCTTCGACAGGCGGATTATTGTGGACAAACCGGATCTGAAAGGCCGTGTGGAAATTCTGAAAGTCCACGCGAAGGACGTGCTGATGGATGACAGCGTTGATCTGGACGCCATAGCGCTTGCGACGAGCGGAGCGGTCGGCTCCGATCTGGCGAATATGATCAATGAGGCGGCCATCAATGCCGTAAAGGAAGGCCGGGAATACGTATGCCAGAAAGATCTGTTTAACGCGGTGGAGATCGTCCTCGTCGGAAAAGAGAAAAAAGACCGCATTATGAGCAAAGAGGAGCGTAAGATTGTCTCCTATCACGAGGTGGGGCATGCGCTGATCAGCGCGCTGCAGAAAAACTCCGAGCCGGTGCAGAAGATTACCATCGTGCCCCGTACGATGGGAGCGCTTGGCTACGTGATGCATGTGCCGGAGGAAGAGAAATATCTGAATACGCAGGCGGAGCTGCATGATATGCTGGTGGGCCTGCTGGGCGGCCGGGCCGCGGAGGAAATTGTGTTTGACACGGTGACAACCGGGGCGGCCAATGACATCGAAAAGGCGACCAACATTGCCAGAAGCATGGTGACACAGTATGGTATGAGCAAGAAGTTCGGCCTGATGGGACTGGAATCGGTGGAGAGCCGTTATCTGGACGGGCGTACGGTTATGAACTGTGCCGATGCCACGGCTTCCGCCGTCGATGAAGAAGTGATGAAGATTCTGAAGGACGGCTATAAGGAGGCGAAACGTCTGCTGAAGGATAACCGGAAAGTGATGGATAAGCTGGCCGAATTCCTGATACAGAAAGAGACGATAACCGGTAAGGAATTTATGAAAATTTTCCGGGAAATCAAAGGGATCCCGGAGCCGGAGGAAGAAGAAAAAGAACAGAAAAAGCCGGAGAAAAAAGCGGATCAGAAACCGCAGATTCGACCGTTTTCGATACCGGATTATCATCAGGCAGGAAATAGCGGACCGGGACAGGGGGAATCCGGCGTTCCGGCGCCGGGGAATTCTCTGCCGGGTGCACCGGGACCGGGTTATTCCGCACCGGGGAATCCTTCCGCAGGAGGACCGGGTTATCCCGCGCCGGGCAATCCTTCCGCAGGCAGTCCGGGGCCGGGCTATCCCGCACCGGGGTATCCGATACCGGGGAATCCGGCGGGCAGACCGCCGCAGCATCCCGGCCAGCCTCCGGAACGCCGCCGCATTATTGTGCAGGATGTGCCCAATCCGCCCGACGGCTGGTATCCGCGCAAGGGAATGCCGCCGGCAGACAACCGGCAGCAGCGGAGAAATGACGGATTGCCGGACAATACGCCGCAAAAGGACCCTTCCGGCCCGCCTGACAGCGGGCGATACAGCGGCTGCCCGAAATTACCGGATGAAAAAGAGTAAGGAAAATCAGGAAAGGACACTTGCCGGCCGTAATACCGCGAGTGTCCTTTCTGAACGGAAACCATGCCTATGTTTGTAATCGAAGAAGAATTAAAAAAACTTCCCCGACAGCCGGGGGTCTATATTATGCATGATGTCAGAGATACCATTCTCTATGTGGGAAAAGCGGTCAACCTTCACAATCGGGTCCGTTCGTATTTCAGGCCCAACATCGGGAGAGGGCCGCAGATCGATAAGATGGTCAGTCTGATCGATCATTTTGAATATATTGTGACCGATTCGGAGCTGGAAGCGCTTGTGCTGGAAAATAATCTGATCAAAGAGCACAGTCCCAAATATAATACACTGCTGAAAGATGACAAGACATATCCTTATATTAAAGTAACGCTTGGGGAAGAATACCCGAGGGTGCTGTTTTCGCGCGAAATGAAAAAAGACAAATCACGGTATTTCGGACCGTATACGAGCGCCGCTGCGGTAAAAGATTCCATTGAATTAATTAATAAGCTGTATCGGCTCCGGACGTGCCATAAAAAATTTCCCAGAGATATGGGAACGGACCGGCCATGCCTGAACTATCATATCGGACGCTGTATGGCGCCCTGTCAGGGAAATATTACAAAAGAAGCCTACGAAGAACAGATTGGCCGTGCGCTCGATTTTTTGAACGGAAATTATGCGCCCGTTTTAAAGGAACTGGAAACAAAAATGACGGAAGCGGCGGAACATATGGAATTTGAGGAGGCCATTTCTTATCGGGAGCTGTTGCAGAGCGTACGGGCGATTGCACAAAAGCAGAAAATCACGGACAGTGAAGGAGAGGATCGGGATATTATCGCGTTGGCAAAGGACGGCAGGGATGCGGTGGTGCAGGTGTTTTTTGTCCGGGGCGGCAGACTGATCGGGCGGGAACACTTCTATATGACACATGTGGAGGATGATACGAAAGCGGGAATTTTGCAGAGCTTTGTCAAGCAGTTTTACTCCGGCACACCTTTTATTCCCCGCGAGCTGATGCTGCAGGAGGAAATCGCGGAGCGGCAGATTATCGAAACCTGGCTGTCCGGCAGAAAAGGAAGTCGGGTGCATTTAAAAGTACCGAAGATTGGCGCCAAAGAGAAGCTGGTGGAACTGGCAGCACAGAACGCCGCGCTTGTGCTCAGCCAGGACAGAGAGCGGATTCGGCGGGAGGAAGGCCGCACGATCGGTGCGGCGAAAGAGATCGCCTCCCTGCTCGGGCTTACCGGTATCAATCGCATGGAAGCGTTTGACATTTCCAATATCAGCGGGTTTGAGAACGTGGGCTCGATGGTTGTTTTCGAGAAGGGGAAAGCCAGGCGCAGCGATTATCGCAAGTTTAAGATTCGCTCGGTCAGCGGCCCGGACGATTATGCCTGTATGAGAGAGGTTTTGGAGCGGCGCTTTCTGCATGGCATGGAAGAAAAAGCGGAGCGGCTGGAAAAAGAGCTGGATGAAGAACTGGGGAGCTTTACCAAATTTCCCGATCTGCTTCTGATGGACGGCGGGCGGGGGCAGGTAAACATCGCGCTGCAGGTGCTGGAAGATCTCCGGCTTGCGATACCGGTCTGCGGCATGGTAAAGGATGACAACCACCGGACGAGAGGCCTTTACTATAATAACAAAGAAATTCCCATCGACCATCATTCGGAGGGCTTTAAACTGATTACGCGGATTCAGGATGAGGCGCACCGCTTTGCGATCGAATATCATCGCTCTCTGCGGAGTAAAAGTCAGGTAAAGAGTGTGCTGGACGATATACCCGGCGTGGGACCGGCAAGGCGAAAAGCGCTGATGCGGCATTTCGGCTCGCTGGAAGAGATTCGCAGTGCCAG
>CATLGN010000015.1 GCA_949935685.1 uncultured Lachnospiraceae bacterium
ACGCCTTCCGTCACAGCCACCCCCGCCTCCCGCAGTCTGCGGATTCCCGCGCCCGCCACCAGCGGATTCGGATCGGCCGACCCGACGACAACCCGGGCGATTTGATGCTCCAGAATCGCTTCCGTGCAGGGCGGCGTCTTCCCATAATGGCAGCAGGGTTCCAGCGTCACATACAGCGTAGCGCCTTTCGCTCCGCCGCCGCATTCTGCCAGTGCATTCCGCTCTGCGTGCGGCCCGCCAAACTGCGCATGCCACCCCTCTCCGACTATCGTCCCGTCGCGGACGACCACCGCGCCCACCAGCGGATTCGGATTGACCCTGCCCGTGCCGCGCAGGGCAAGCGTAAGAGCGCGCTCCATAAAAAAAATATCTTCGGCAGTTGTCATTTTGTTTCCATCTCCTTTTTTTGCCAAGTAAAAAACGGCCGGAAATATCACTCTCCGGAGCCGTTTGCCCTAAAATAAAAACTCTGAAATGTCGCCATTTCAGAGTCCGTCATCAAACCACATCGCGCAGTCAATCAACTGCCGCGTTGTCTTATCTTCTTTCATCCAGACTTTACTGTCGGCTTCGGAATTGCACCGAATCATGCCTCTCGGCTCGTGGGCTGTACCACCGGTTGGGAAATGAACCCGACCCTGAAGATAGATATGAAATTATATAACCCATGCCGTTCGGCAAATTTTAAACCCGAATATCGATATTGCCGCCCACGGCAGGATTTACGGAAAGTTCCATGCCCGCGGAATCAAGCATCGCTGCCATTTCCGCGCCCTGCTCTCTCGCCAGATCAAGCGATTTGCCAAGCACCGCAGTCCCCACGTCTCCCAATGTCTTTGTCTGTGAAAGCGCCATCGACAATGCCGGAATATCCATAATACTACCTCCTTAAAACCCTATGCTACTAATAGCATAGCACAGTGGGATTGCGATTGCAAGATGCTAGAGGTGATTTTTGTACTCTCCTTCTTTCCCCTCCTTCGCCTTCAGATTATGCAAATACCTGCGCAGCACGCACAGCAGGCAGACGCTGATCACCGAGACAAAATCTTCCACAGGCGTCGTATCTCCCACGATCATATGGCGCGCCACAAGGAAAATCAGGATTTCCATCACATTATCCGCATTCGGCTTGCATAACATCTGCAGAAATTCAATGCCGATCACAAGCATAAAAATCTGTTCCAGAAAATGCTGAAACAGCTTGGTATCACCGAGGGAGCCCATAAAAGAAGGCGCTTCCCGAAACAGATGAAACGCTGAACACACAATGCCAAACAGCACAGCCGCCGCCAGTATCAATTCCATCACATTGCATATTATGTGCAGCCCTCTCTTAATCTTTTCCAACCATATATCCGGCATAGCAAATCTCCTTATTTTTCACTACGGCGCAGGCCGCGCCGTAGCCCATGCGTCGATAAATCCCACCGTACCGTCGGGAAGGCGTACCTGATAAAATCCGGTATCCGTCATACCCAGCACAGTCAGCGCCGTCCCCGCGGGAACGGCCCGCAAATCCGTCGCCTGCGACAGGCAATCCTTTTTCAAAAGCGTGTCCACTCTCGTAAGCAATGTCTGCGTCACACAGGGCGTCACGCCAAATTTCTGATAGCGGATATACCCCGCAACCTGATCCTGACTGGCCAGCGGCGCATCCTGCACCGGTATCTCCGGCAGCACATAGTTCGGATTCAGATACCCCCACGCCTGAAACTCATCGATAAACTCGGTCATATAGCCATTGCTCAGTATCAACTGCAACGCTTCGTCGGAACAGCCGCCAATGACAAGCATCCCTCTTTCGCGGATGTCCATAATGGTTTTCGCCTCGCTTCCGCTGATTCTGCCGCCCAGCTCCCCGCTTCCTTCCATTGTCAGCGTATAAATCGTAGCCGCCTGCAGTGTTACATCCCGCAGATCCGGATTCTCCATCGCGGTCTGCGCCCGGTTCACCTTTTCCATCTCCGCAAACGTATCATACATCTGCTTGTCATTGCCATAATAATAAGCCCTGCTCTCCGTTCCCGCCGTCAGAAATGCCGCAGCGCTTATGATAACGGCCAGTAAGCCGGTTGTTATCCCCCGGTATATTTTCATTTTCCCCTTCTCCCCTTTCCTGCTTTGGCGCAATATGTATCTGTATCATAATTTCAGACAAGCAGATTTGTCAGAAAATCGTACAGCTTTTTAAACTCCGGTAGCTCTAGGTAGCCCTTTTCAAATCTTGATCTGATAATTTTGTCTTTGATGGTAAACCGTACCGGCCTGTCCGGCTTCAATACACAAGAAACTGCACCCAACTGTACTTTATCCGCGTAAAACGCCTGTATCCGATCGTCAGAAGCCCAGCACTCTTTTCTGATCGCACTGTATCCGTCTGTCAGAAACACATCTTTATATCGTTGCGCTTCCTGATACAATGCAGGATAGGATAGTTGTGTACATTCCAAGAGCAGTTTTTCCACCGCGCCGATGCCATCTGAAGGAAAAAGATAAAAGCTACATGGCATCGCATGTCCGTAAACCGTCAGACATTCATCACAAAAGTCAATATCATTCTCCTTCCACTTCCTGGCAAAACTGTCTTTTATTTCATCTTTTGTCTTCAGATCCGTATCGCAAAATACAATAAAACCGCCAAAATCTTCATACACATCGAGTTTATCGATCAGATACGCCAATGCACTGACTTTCAGAGGAATATTGTCACAGCCATTCGCTTGTTTGACCGCAATGCCGATTTTATCCTTATAGTAAAAAACCGGGCTGTCCTGTCGTTTTAGCTCTCCGCTCACAGCCGGATATTGCCCAATCATTTCCCGAAACAATAATGGGAGATCTTTCACATTCTGGCACGGAAGATAATGCAGCATTTTTTCCAGAACGGCCTCCAGAAAAGAGCAATCCGTAACGCCCTCCGAAACCAGGATATAGTACTTTTCCATTTTCATCGAACATCAAATCCAATCTCATTCCGTAAATCAAGCAGTTTTTTCCCACCGTATCTTCTGGCTGTCGTCTGGCCATCCCCGTTTTTGATGTGATAGACAGCCATTTGCTCCAGTTCCTCGCGGCAGTCGTCCAGTATAATATCCACAGCCTCCAGACTGTGGGTTGTCAGAAAAAGCTGCACATGATGAACCGCGCAAACTTTCAACAGTTTTGCAATAAAATCAAGCAAAGCCCTGCTGTGTATGCCCGCTTCGATCTCATCGACCAGCAAAATTCCGTCTTTCGCCAACAAAGCGGAAGTCGCGATAAAGAATGCCTTATACATGCCGTTCCCGTAATCATATAACGTCAGCGGCATATCCTGATTTTTTCTGAACAGCTTAATCGTCCGCCCTTTTCCCACAATCTCAAAATTAACAACATCTTCATCAAATATCCGCAAAATTTCGATCAGTTCATTCCGCAGATTTTGATCCAATATCTTGTCAACATCATTCATCAGACGTTCCGTACGGTCAAATCGGGAAAAAGAGATAAATTTACACGGTACCTGCAGATTCAATACATTCTCTTTTGACTTTCCCATCTCCACATGGTAACTGTCATTATCTTCTTCAAAGCGGACATAAAACCGATCGTGGCGATCTTCGTTGACACCATCATAACCATACAGAAACCGCAGTTCAAAGACATCCGAACTCTCAGCACCGTCTCCTTTGCTGATTTTCTGACTTTTTTCAAAAATAACATGCGTATGCAGCCGCCTGTCGTCGTCGCCCAGTCTGGACTTAATACAGATAACGGGCTCGTGTCCGAGCGGAAAGAGGGATTCAAAGTACTGTGTGGAAAACCCGTGATACCGGGACACCAGCGTATTGACCAGCAATTCCACATCGTCAAACAGACCGGAAAAGATGATCGCCTCCAATATGGACGTTTTCCCGCAGTTATTCGGCCCCACAAATACATTAATATTTCTGAGTTCTTCCAAATGCAGACCGGTTATGCCGCGATAATCATTAATCACAAAATCCCTTATCATCTCAATACCTCTCCGAAATAATACCCTCATTATATCCAACATACCCGGAAAACACAACTGTTTTCAAAAATCTTAAGAATGCCTCCCCTACGCCTGAAACTTCCCGATAAATTCTTTTACCCGCTCGTCCGGACTGCCGAACAGCTCCTCCGGCGTCCCCTGCTGGCGGATCACGCCGCCCTCCATAAAGATAATCCGGTCGGACAGCTCTCTCGCAAACTGCATTTCATGCGTTACGATAATCATTGTCATATGCTCTTTCGCCAGCTCTTTGATTACTTTCAGCACCTCGCCGGTCAGCTCCGGGTCAAGTGCGGAAGTCGGTTCGTCAAAAAACAGAATTTCCGGCTGCAGCGCAAGCGCCCGGGCTATGGAGACGCGCTGCTGCTGCCCGCCCGAAAGCTGATACGGGTAGGCGTCCTTTTTATCTTCCAGCCCGAGCTGTAGCAGCAGCTTTTCGGCGCGTTCCAACGCCTCCGCTTTCGATACATGATCCACGCTGACCGGCGCATCGGTAATATTTTTCAACACACTGTAATGAGGAAACAGATGAAAACTCTGAAATACCAACCCGTAATTTTTACGAATCCGCTTCAGTTCCTGCTTCGGCGCATAGACGCACTTCCCGTTTTCCTCCCACGCAGCCCGCTCTCCCAGATAAGAAAGGCTTCCGCCGTCCATCTGCTCCAGCATTGTCGCACAGCGCAATAACGTGGATTTTCCCGAACCGGAAGGGCCGATAATGGACACGACTTCCCCTTTCTCCACGGACAGGGAAATATCCTTTAACACTTCCAGATTGTCAAACGTCTTTTTCATATGCTCGATTTCCAGATATTTCATTCCCGTCCTCCTATCGATAATAGCTTAGTTTCTTTTCCAGATATTCCATAAAAGTGGCCACGGCCAGATTGAAAATATAATAAAACACGCCGGCTGCCATCAGCGGCACGATCGTCGTCTCCTTGGCGGCAATCTGCTTGGCTGCCGTAAACATTTCCACCACCGCCAGCACAAAGGCCAGCGACGTATCCTTGACCAGCGTAATCGTCTCGTTTGTGACGGCAGGGAGAATCCGTTTGATGACCTGCGGCAGAATAATTTTGCAGAAGGTCTGCATCCTGTTATATCCCAATACCTGCGCCGCCTCATACTGCCCGACCGGCATCGATTCGATACCGCCGCGGTAGATCTCCGCAAAATAAGCGGCATAATTCAGCGCAAACGCCAGAATAACCGCCGTAAAACGATAGGAAGCCGAAATTTTAAGCCCGAATACATAATATGGGGCAAAATATACGACAATCAGCTGCAGCATCAGCGGCGTTCCCCGCATAACCGATATGTAAATTTTGGTAAGCGTCCGCAGCGGAAAATGCCGCGCCATCCGCCCGAACGAAATCACAAGCCCAAGCGGCAGGGAAAACAGCAGCGTCAGGAAAAATATTTCCACTGTGACAATCATGCCCTCCCCTAATTGTGCAACCATCAATGCCAGATCCATCGTCTTTTCTTCCTCCCAACTCCTAATGCCATCCCCGGCAGCCTTTTTCTGTGCCTGACAGCAAACAGGGGATGAAGGATTTTCCCTTTCATCCCCTTACCACTGTCTGTTTTTCTTACTGATCGTTTCCGAGACAGATCATGGAGGCGTCGATTCCGTACTGCTCCGCAACCTTCGCCACCGTTCCGTCCGCATACAGCTCCAGCAGCGTGTTCTCCACCGTATCTTTCAGCGCGTCATTTCCCTTCTTGAACCCGATTCCATACTGCTCTGTGGCGAGCGGCTCCTCCAGCATTACGTAGCCGTCGCCCCTTGATTCAATCTGATAAGAAGCCACACCGATGTCGATGGCGAGCGCTTCGATCGCGCCTGCTTCCAAATCCATAAACGCGGTATTATAATCGGCATATTCCACAAGATCGGCAAACGATGCCGCCAAATCAAGGTTTTCCTGATTTTCTTCGTCGGTCAGAGCCGCCAGTGCGGAAGAATCCTTCTGCACACCCACAACCTTGCCGGCCAGATCAGCCTTGGAGGCAATGCCGCCCTCCGTCGGCACGACAAATACCTGACTGTTGTCAATATACGGCATACTCCACGTATAGTCATCCTCACGGCCGTTCATCGTAAAACCATTCCAGATGCAATCAATCGCGCCCGAAGACAGCTCCATATCCTTGGCATCCCAGTCAATCGGCTGTGCCACAAACTCCCATCCGTTCTTCTCGCATACGGCTCTTGCCAGATCCAGGTCGAATCCCACATATTCCCCCGAATCATCCTTATAGCCATAAGGCGGGAATTCCGCGTCAAATCCCACGGTAAAGGTTGTCCCCGCGTCCGCCGCTCCTTCTGTGCCTGCGGCCTCCGCATTTTCCGTCTCCGGCGCCGCGCTTTCCTCTCCGCCGGCCTGCTCTGCACCGCTCTCCTGCGCCGCGTTCGTCTGCGCATCACCGCTCTGCCCGCAGCCTGCCAGCAGCCCCGCCGTCATGGCAAAGGTGCATGCCAGTGCAATCCACTTTTTCATAATAATTCCTCCTTAATCCGCCCCTCTTTCCGTAAGAGCGCTCACTTTTGTATATTAGCACGATAAAGTGGATGTGTCAATCGGATATTGTAAAGTTTTCGGCACAGATACGCCGGAAGACGGATTACCTGATCTGCGGCGAGAAGGCAGGCAGCAAGCTGGCAAAAGCACAGCAGCTCGGCGTTAAAGTTCTGACTGAGCAGGAATTTCTGGATATGCTGTCGGCGTAGGAGGGCATTATGGGGAAAAATGTTGACTGGATTATACACTATATCCTTGACGATCCCGGCCCTTATCCTTACCTATGCAATGCCCATACACACGGAATGGAGAAATACCGGCACCCTGATTTCCAAATGGTGCTGGACCTTCCCCAAGAGCATATCTGCTATCTTCTGAACGCAATGGATATGCGGGTACAAAGCGGGGAGACCTTCCATGACGGCGATATGGTTTCCGGTATCTATGAGGACTGCAGCATACGGCTGAAAAAGGTCCGTGAAGCTGGACGGGATGTTCTGCGGCTCATTATTCAGGATGCGCACAACCGTTTCCCGGAAGATAAAGACTGTACGGAACCCTACAGGCATCAGGAACTAAAAATGTTTGAGAAATAGGAATGCTCTGAAAAAAGCTGTCTGAAAAATGGCAGCTTTTTTCAAGTATCCGGTCAGTTACCGGGTACTTATTCTATATACGGGTTCTGCTCGCAATCCGTAGAACAATTTCAAATCGCAACTGACAAAACTGCGGCGATATGCTATAATAAGAAAAAGAGAGGTACATTTATGCCAAACACAAACAAAACCATCCGGCAGTTAAACCTGGAGAACGATTTCCTTTTCGCTAAGGTAATGAGTGATAAGGAGGTCTGCCGAAAAGTATTAGAAAAAATACTGGGCGTTTCCATACGGGAAGTTTCCGTGCCAGCCACGCAGAAAACCATCAATACGCTCTATGATGGAAAAGGTATCCGGCTCGATGTATATCTGAACGATAACGAGGGAACGGTATATAATGTGGAGATGGAACGCGGAAAGCACAGAAAGGCTACCCTCCCCAAGAGATCGAGGTACTATCAAGGGAACATCGACCTTGACATCATTTCCGCAGGGGAAGATTACAGGAAACTGAAAAAATCCTTTGTCATCTTCATCTGCACCTTTGATCCGTTTGGAGACCGGCGCCATTTATACACCTTTGAAAACAGGTGCGTGGAAAACCCTTCCCTCACACTGGGAGATGAAACCACCAAGATTTTCCTGAACACAAAAGGCAACATGCACGATGTCGATCCGGAAATGCAGGAATTTCTCGCTTATGTGGAAAACACAACGGATGACTTCGTATCGCAGGCCAGAAGCCCGCTCATAAAAGAGATCCATAAAAAAGTTATTGAAGTAAAAGAGAGCAAGGAAATGGAGGTCGAGTATATGACTTTATTGCAGAGAGATAGAGAAAATCTTGAATTGGGCACAACACTTGCCACGAAAATTATTAAGTTATATCACAAAGGCATCAGCAACGAAGACATTGCTTCTTCTTTGCAGCTTGATCTTGAATATGTCAGCTCAGTCATATCTGACTATGAAAACGAGTAAGTTATGAAAGGAACTCAAAATGACTTTATTGCAGAGAGACCGGGAAAATATTGAATTAGGACATATAGAAGGCTCTATTTCTGCCACTAAAATCCTCAAACTCTACAATAAGGGTATGAACAATGAGAGCATCGCATCATCCCTACAGCTTGATTTAGAATATATCAACTCTGTTATATCTGATTATGAAAATGATTAAGATATAAAAGATAGGCGCAATGACTTAGGACCGGTTCTCACCGGTCCTTTTTAACTATGATATATCTTCAGTTAAGAGCGTTTGCGGAAGGATTTGAACCTTCGGTGCGTTGCCGCACACCACCTTAGCGGGGTGGCACCATAAACCGCTCGGACACGCAAACGGAAAGTGGATGGGAAAAGAATCTCCTCCGGCGTCGCCTCCGCCACCATCCCATCATCTGCCCCGCCAAATCATCCCCTGTCCTCATACTCCGATACCATTTCCATAATCTCACGCGCATAAGCCGGGAATTCCTCGGCCAGCGTTTTCACCTCCTGCTGCGCGGCCGCTGCCACTTCTTCATTGTATTCCATCTGGCGGCGCAGTTTCTGGCGGCGCTGAATCAGATTATGGCGGATTTCCACCATTTCATGGCGGCTGGTAATGGCCTGTGCCTGCCGCAGCCATATATCGGGATCTTTGATCTGAAAGCGGCGCAGGATACGGAGCAGTTCCTGGCGCTGATAATCCAGTTCCGCATGAATTTCGCGGAATTTCTCCCGTTCTTCCCGCTCCTGCCGATACAGATCCCACAGGGAAATCAGATCTTCCGCCGAAGCCACCTGATATTTTACATACAGATAATCGAGCAGGTTGGTATTGTTCACATAACGGATTTTAACGCGGTTTTGCAGTAAAATGAGGCGGTTGATGGAGCGTTCCACCTGCTTCTTTTCCCTGGCGGCGTCCGTGTATTTCAGATAGATAAAAAAGACCGCAAACGCCGTCGCACCCGCTGTCAGCATATAGCCGATGCGAATGTCCATCTCCAGCATAACCTGCAAAAGAAGCAGGATCACCATACAGGTGACAAAGGCAAAGCTCGTAATAATGAGCATGCCCCGCATATTGACCATCAGATTCTGCAGATCATGTTTCCGGTACTGAAAGGCATGTTTCTCCCCGGAAAGGCGCCGCATATCCTGCCGTATTTTTTCCTGATATTCTTCCGCCTCGTTCAGCTTTGCAATGCCTTCTTCCACCTGCTCCTCCATCCGCTCCATCTGGTGAAACTGTGCATCGCTCATGCCGGCGCGCTGCCTTTCATACAGGTTCTTTTCCTTTTCATAAGCCACGATCTTATCGGCGATCCGGCTCAGTTCCTGTTTTTCCAGCGCGGGCAGCGCCTCGATCTCCTCCGCATCGGTCAGATAGGACGTGACCATGCCGTATTCTTTTGTCAGCTGCCCGATCTCGTCCTCCGCGTCTTTGATCTGCTCCAGACAATTCCGCACATAGTTCATACGCTGTCCCTGATCCCGCAGATTCACGCTGTCCCGGCTTAATACCGGGCTTTCCTGATTTTCCGGTTCTTCGCTGTATTCTTCCTTTTTCTTTCCCCTCAGAAAGGGAAACCATTTTTTCAATAATCCCATTTTCCGCTCTCTTATCACTGTTCTGAACCGTCCGGCTCACGTCCGTCCGCATACATCATCCGCCGATATTTTTCCCGGAGCTGCTGCGCCGCGTCCTCCAGCATACGCTGACATTCCTCCGCATTGCGCGCCTTTTCCATACGGATACCTTCCAGCGCCACCGCCTGACGGCTGCTTTCCCACTGCTGCGCGCTCTGCTCCACCCGCTTTTCCAGTTCCATCGACGCCTCATAATACGTCTCCGGCCCCTCCGCAATGTAATCCACATAGCCCTTTTCATCCAGCGCCAGACGCTTGGCCGCCAGAGACTGTATCAGGCTCTCCTGCTCCCCGGAAAGAGCGTAGGCTTCGAGAAACAGCTTCGCCGCCTGTTCAAACAAAAAGAGACGGCTGCTCACGTATCCCATATTGTGCCGGATCCCGGCCGCCGCTCCCATATCGTCACCGCACTCTGCCAGAAGGCTCCGATACTGCTCCATCGCCAGCTCATATTTGCCGTGAAACGCCAGATAATCGCCGATCTGCTTTTTTTTCTCTATCTCGTCACGCCGGCTGTCCGCCTTTAAAAACTGGCCGATTTTTCGTATTTCATTTGCCGGATAATACGCCGTATATTCCAGAATGGCCGTCAGAAAATCCGCCGCGCCCGCTTTTTTCCGCAAAAAACCAAACAATGTGGATGCCAGCTCCGCAAGGCCGCATTCCTCTTTCAGCCATTCCGCCAACTCCCTGCACACGACTTCCTCATCCATCAGAAAGGTGTGCTCCCGGATACAATAGCAGAGTTCTTCCACGGAATATATGGAAAACCCCAGTTTTTTCATCCGATACGGAATATTCGCCGTCTTTCCCGTGCAAAGGATCACTCTGCCCATCGCCTTTTCCTTTCCGCTCCCGTTTTGGCCGCCTGCATCCCGCCTCGTTACAGTTGAAACCGTTCATGCCAGATCCGATGCGTGGCCGGATAAATTTCTCCGAATCCCAAATCCTCCAGCGTCACCGATACGCTTTCCTCCGACTCCATCGCCAGCTCCATCCGAATCCGCGTCGCCCGTTCCTCCCGCTTGGGCAGATCGTGCAGAATAATCTCCACTTCCTTGCTTTCTCTGCCTGTCAGCGGCATCACCAGTATCGACAGTGAGTTGCCGCTCTCCAGATAAAACTCACACTGTACTCTGGCCTCAAACCAGCTCGTCCCGGCGTCCAACAGCGCAAAATACGAATCCTGGCCGCCCCGTAGCACCTTCATACCCAGATTTGCCTTCAGCGTATCCCGGCCAAGAAATACATACTGTCTGTCGGTTTCCCCCGCCGCCAGCCTTTCGGCCGCGCCGTAGCAGGCTCCTTTGCTATAGAGATTATTCCCCCGAAAAACACGCCTGCCCCGGCACAGATAACGCAGCGATTCCCCATACCATTCCGTTTCAAAGCTCCTGCCAAGCAGATAGGCGGAAGAAACCGTTTTATCCCGACACGTCTCTTCCAGAATCTGCCGGAACGCCTCGTCCGACGCCGCCATCTGATATTCTTTTTCCTCCACAAATACTACGGCGGGCGTCGTACGCCGGTTACATACCATGCAATACGTGCGCAGCCGTTCTTCTTCGTGCTCGCAGGCCAGCGCCTGTCCAAGCCAAAGCTCTCTGGGCTGATGCAGCATATACTGATAAAAGCTTTCCCCGCGGCTCTGGAAAAATACCGGGACCGGCTGCAAAACGGCAGCCGCCTGATTCAGCACTTCCGTCATACGCCGATCCAGAATGTCCACCGTAATCATAACTGCCGCGATCTGCTCCGGGCCTGCCGGAAGCCCCGGAAGCGACAGGCTCCGTTTCAGGAAAAGCATCAAAAGAGCGACCGGATCAAACAGTTCTCCGTCGATCTCAATGCCGTTTCCCGCCCTGGCCAGCGAGACAAGCCGATCCAGCGCTAGCCCCCTGCCTTCCGCAGCCAAATCCGCCGCCTCGGTTCCGCATACCCACGGCTTTGTTCCGAACTGCCGCCCGATCACCGTCGGAAAGCAAAAAACCTCCTCACCGTCCGCAACCGCAAGCGTCTCCGGCTCCCCGCCGTCCATACGGCTGAAACTGATCTGCGACAGCCTGTCTCCCAGATCAAAGCCAATCGCTATTTTATTTTTTCTGCCCGTTAAAATGCCTCTGTCCAGGAGCATGCCCTTCGTTTCCCATCCTGTTCCTTATAACAGTGTAAACAACGTTTCCACTGCAAACTCTTTTCGGAAATATTCCGCCAGTATATTTTCCGCCAGATCGGTATTCTCAGCCGTCACCGCCTCCATCAGGCGGCAGATCACGGGAGCCCGCCCCGCCGTTTGTTCCGCCATATCATGGCCGCACGCCAGAGAACCGCTTTTTACAATCGTTTCCTGCTCTCCCCGTCTCTCCATCATATAATACGACAGCTTTTCTCCCGGAAACAATAAAAAATTCCTCGTGTAAATACCCCGATAACAACTTTTCAGTTCTTCCGTTTTATATGCGCCGCCGTCACCGCCCGTCTGTAGCATAAAATGCAGCGTTACGGGATTTTCCGATTCCGTGCGCAGCTCCAGAAATGTCCGGTCCGCATAATACGCCATACCCGGATACACCGGCAAAAACCGCCGGAAAAATCCAAATACAATCCCGCGCTTCAAAAGCAGATCGTCCAGAAATGCCTGGACGGTCACGCATTCCTCTTCCCTGATCTCCGGCTGCCCGGCAAAATGCTCCAGCAGAGCAAGCTCGCAGACCACGTCACACGGCTCGCCGTTGCGGCTTCTGCGCATCAGTTCTTTCCAGATAAAAGGAGACGGCTCCTGCCCCCGGATAAAATACCGGCAGGCAAAATAACTCAGGCATTCGGCCACTACCGCCTCATCCGCACTCCCCGCTACGTATGCTTTCAATATATCCGCCGCATCGTCCAGCCATTCATTGGTAAAAAGCATCTGCAAAAGCATCCGCTCACACAACTCGTAGCTGGCCGTATCAAACCCGTCGCAGGCCTGCCACAGCGCATGCAATTCTTCGAGTGTTCCCTGATAATACAGGCTCAGATATGCCAGCATCGACTCGTCATACTTGCCGCTCCGAAAGGCAGCAAACGACATCGCCGTTATAATTTCCGTTTCCGCATCACCGGCATACGAAAGCATACGGCTGCACAGCCGCATCAAAAGCTTGGGCTTCATTTTTTCCATACCGTAACGCCTGACCCAGTCGCACGCCGTATCATACATACCCCGCAGCACCAGACAGCGCAGCGCTTCCATCCGCTCACGGCCGTTCATGGACAGCGGCTGCAGCAATGGCAGAAACGCGTCCATCTCCTCTGCCGCATCCTGACTGTCATAATAGTCCAGCAGCTTCATACCCAGTTCGTTGCGGTACGCTTCCGCAATTTCCGCATGTTCCCATACCTTGCGGGCATATTGCACATTATTCCGATCCACTGTGGTATAGCTCTTTCCATGCTCACACTGATAAAGCAAAACGCCGACGTCTTCCGTAAAAAAACCCGCCCTGTCCAGAAAAATGACCGGGAACATCTCCTGCGAATAGAAAAGCGCTCTGTCCTCGTACGCTATGTCACAGAGAAACCGTCCGCCGTTTTCCCCCTCAAATACCAGACTGAAATCCCGATCATAAACCGGCACGTGGGCCGTTCCCCCGCTGACCGGATAGGCAGCCTCCGATTTCAGCTTGCCATGCCGGATCATAACCCGACGGATTCCCGGCGTGCCAATCCGTATCTCATGAACAAACAGGCTCCCCGCGTACCGATTGAGCATCTCCGCGCCGATCAGCCCCTCCTGCATCATCCTGCGGTACAGGCAGGCAATATCCCGGTTCATACGGCCTTTTTCCAACTGCTCTCCCAGAAACTGTTCCATGGCCGGCAGATAGGTGCGATACAATTCCGAATATTCCCCGCAGTTCCGAATCACATAGGCATACAGATAGGCGGTCCGCTCATACGAGAGCCCGCTGCTGTATGAAAAATAGCGGAGCGCCGCGTCCGGTATCTCCTCCCCGCTCTCCATGTCAATGGACATCATATAATATTCATACAGCCTGGTAATCCACAGTTCCCGCAGTATCCCCCTGCGATACCAGACCGCATATTCCGGTCCTGTTTTATTGCCTTTGATCAAAAGCGCACAAATTGCCCGCAGAGATTCCAGATCTTTTTTCTTCCGATAGCAGACCTGCAAAATCCGATACATCTGCTCCGAATAATATTTCTGCCTGCTGGCGAGATAATGAATCTGACTGATGCACTCATCCGAAAGATAGTTATATCTGGCCATAAAATGCAGAACCTGTATGACGAAGGGCGTCAGCTTCATCAAAAACGCCGGGTTTCTTCTGGCCAGCGCCGCGCCTTCCATATACCAGACCGGGCTGTGACAACCCTTCTCAAACTGCTGTTCCAGAAAAATCCATTTGCGGGAAAGGCTTCTGACAAACTCCGCGTCCAGATACAGAAGCAGCCACGCCACCTCCCAGTTTGTCTGATTATTTTGGTAAACGCGCCGGATCTCCTCCGTAACCGCCCGGATATAATTTTCATCCCGGCTCACAAGCGTTGTCAGATACAGATAGTAACAGCTCGTCTCCGGCCGGGTTTCCTCCGGTATGATAACACTGCCCGCCTGTTCCAGCAGCCGTTTCGCCTCTCCGCAGCGCTCTCGCGTAATCAGAATATGTGCCTGAAACAAATCGCGCACAGGATTTTCCCGATTCTTTTCACGGATTCCGTCGACAATGCGCTGCGTCTGTGTCAGCCACTCCTGTTTCCCGATCTGGCCCATGCGGAAACGCAAATAATATTGATAAAAATCCACGACCTTTTTTTTCCGCTCATAATATTCCGCGTTCCCTGCCCGGTCGGGTTCCCCATAATCCACACATACCGGCAGCTCCAGCGACAAATATTCATTGTAAAAACGGATTTTTCCATAATTGCGCCCGCCGTGCAGACCGTCCTGAAACAATACAAATCCGCAGGGACACTGATTTCCCAGAAAATCATCGTCCGTCAGAACCGATTT
>CATLGN010000016.1 GCA_949935685.1 uncultured Lachnospiraceae bacterium
GGCTTCGTCTGCATAAATGAATAAATGGATGCAGTTTGCAAAATCGCTGAGCGCATAGTCTGCGCATCTGCCTACGATAACACAGGGGCCTTCCGACGCGATCTTTTTGATCGTGTCAAACTGAGCCAGAAATACTTTTTGGCTGATGGGCATATCCACAAAGGAAGACGCATTGTATCCGAAAGAATATGTGTCCATAACCAGATTGTATAAAAATGAATTGGTAGGACGTTCGTCATGGTTCGCCAGCATTTCTTCGCAGAATCCGCTCTCCTTCGCCGCTCTTGTCAGCAGCTCCTTATCATAGCAGACAATCCCGAAATGTGCGGCAACCTTCTCTCCGATCTCACGTCCGGCGGAGCCAAATTGCCGTCCGATTGTAATTACAGTGTTCATATCACAGCACCACCTTTCTGTTCCAGTATACAGCAGGATACGGAAAATTACAATCTGTTACCGTTTCCGGTCATGCAGTTTTTCGTTTTCCGGTCAGTGTCTGGATTCCCTCAATTACGAGCAGAATCGCCAGAATAATCAAAAGTACGGCGAGAATCGTCTGCGCGTAAGGGCCCCAGTCGGCGCCGCCGGCCGTTATGATGCCGACCTGATTTTTTACGGTTATGACAAGCGAACAGATCGTTACGACCATCATGAACGCCATGGGCAGCAGGAACATTTTATTGTTTCTGCCGATATTGCCAAGCCATGCCGCGACTGCCAGAAGACCCAGCCCGGCCAGAAGCTGATTGGCGGAGCCGAACAATCCCCATATTTTGGAATAGCCGGTCATTCCGAGCAGAATACCGATCACCACGGTAATTGCGGTCGCAAAATACGGATTTACAAGCAGTTTTTTGTAGCCGTCCGTGACATCTTTCGCCGTCTGTCCCGGCTCCAGCCAGAATTCCTGGAACATAAAACGGGCCAGACGGGTCGCCGTATCCAGAGAGGTCAGGCAGAATGCGGAATATGTAAGAATCAACAGCGTGTACAGAATGTTTTCCAGTGCTGCCAGACCGGGAATAGCCGCTACCATAGCCGCGATACCGCCTGCGAAAATGTCCGTAGCGCCTGCCGTATGGCCGGTTTCCCTTGCATAGGCGATTGCGCAGAGCGTCAGGATTGCCAGTACGCATTCCAGCAGCATCCCGCCATAGGCGATCGGTTTGGCATCCGTCTCCTTATTGAGCTGTTTCGATGTCGTACCGGACGAAACGAGCGAATGGAAACCGGAAATGGCGCCGCAGGCAACCGTCGTAAACAGGATTGGAAACATATACTGCACACCGTTTCCGTTGTCTACGGCAAATCCCGCAAACGCCGGAAACAATTCGGGATTGATATTGGGATGCGCGCCCACAACTCCCACAAAGGCGACAAAAAGCATCGCATAAAGAAGGAAAGAACTTAGATAATCACGGGGCTGCAGCAAAATCCACACCGGAGCCACGGATGCGATTGCAATATAAATTCCCACAATGATCATCCATGTGTTTGTGGACAGATACAGCGGGTGGAAATTCATGCCGACCGCCATAATTGCAATGATTGCGACAATGCCCAATATTGTGGAAACCGCCATGGAAGCATTTCTGCGGTATACACAAAAGCCAAACACAATGGCGATCAGGATAAACAGCAGCGATACCATGGCAACGCTGGCATTGGATGCGCTTCCGGCAACATCCAAAACACCCGCTTCGTCATATTTGGCGCCGAACGTGGACGCCACGATGGAGGCAAAGGCCGCCACAACCAAAAGCAATGTCAGATAGGCAAAAATCAGAAACAGCCGTTTTGCCCGTTTGCTCATATTGGCGGAAATCACTTCTCCGATCGACTGGCCATTGTGCCGGATGGAGGCAAACAATGCGCCGAAATCATGGACACCGCCAAAAAAAATACCGCCGACCAGAACCCAGAGGGTGACAGGCAGCCAGCCGAACATAGCCGCGCCGATCGGTCCGGTAATGGGACCTGCGCCGGCAATGGATGAAAAATGATGTCCCATCAGGACAGGCGCCTTCGCAGGAACATAGTCGACACCGTCTTCCATTGTATGAGCCGGCGTCGCTTCATCGTTCTCTCCCACACCCCATTGCCTGCAGAGCCATCTGCCGTAAAACAGATACCCGCACACAAGGACCGCCATCGAGATGAGAACCAGTACTAATGTGTTCATATAAATCGTCTCCTTTTCTTTGGATATAAAATTTTTTTCATAACTTCCTCCACACACCTCCCACTTCTGTTTGCGGTAATCCGGTCATTAGCGACCTCCAGTACAGCAGTATGAAAATCCATCCAGCCATGCAGGGAAAAATGAAAACTTTTGTAGATACGGCATTTTTTTAACGCCGCACGGGCATCTTCCTCGCAGGTATCACAGATAAAGACCGGCGTAATATACGTATACATATGTCCCGGCCCGATGTCCGCGCGCTTCATTCCATCTTCACAGGCAAAATCGCGGCACGCTGCAAATTCCGTTTTTGTAAGATGCTCCATTTCAAACAGGTACAGGAATTCTTCACACCTTGCAGACCACAGATTGGCCTTTCTGGAAAGCACATATTTCTCCGTACATTCAAAAAACTCACAGAGGGCTGTGAGCGGCTTCCGTTCCTCTTCGAACATCGTGATATTGTAATAAGCCCGATAATTGTGCAACAGCCGGTCGATTGCAAGTTCTCTTGTGTATTGCATAAATATACAGAATCCCTTTCGAAACAGTATATTTATTATAGCATTAATTATAAAAATTTCAATCTTTTTTAATAAAATTTTAATATATGGAATTATGGATGACGCCGATGGAGACGGCAAAGCCGGAACATACAAACGGTATCCGGCGGGAACCTTTTTGGGGGACTGTTTTTAACGCAGATGAAATCCACCGGTTACGCAGACTTAGCCGCGACGGTTTTCCGGAGCGGCTTATGTCGTAGTTACCGGTTAGTTCAGATGCGTGTTGTCCCCGGTTCCCGCCGGATACCGTTTGTATGTTCCAGCGTCTTTTTTTCACAATCTCTCCAACAACTCCCGAAAATACCCCGGCAGCGGCGCCTCTGTTTCAATATACGCACCGCTGCGCGGATGCGTAAATCCCAAAACCCGTGCGTGCAGTGTCTGTCCCTCCAGAGAACCGTTTTTGCGGCCGGGCCCATATACCGCATCGCCGAGAAGCGGATAGCCGATACTGGCCATGTGCACTCGGATCTGATGGGTGCGGCCCGTTTCCAGGCGGCACTCGATATGGGTATGATTTCGGAAACGTTTCAAAACGCGGTAATGGGTGACGGCCTCTTTGCCGTTTTTATGATCGACCGCCATTCGTTTGCGGTCGCAGGCATGTCTTCCAATGGGGGCGTTTATCGTTCCTTCGTCCAGAGGAAGGACGCCGTGAACAATGGCCTCATAACGTCTCGTGATTGTATGGGCTTTTAACTGCTCTGCAATGGAGACATGGGCGTAATCGTTTTTGCACACAAGAAGAGAACCGGTCGTATCCCGGTCGATGCGATGGACGATGCCGGGACGCAGCACACCGTTGATCCCGGATAAACTGTCTTTACAATAAAAAAGCAGTCCGTTCACGAGCGTACCGCTGTAATGTCCCGGCGCCGGATGGACTACCATGCCTTTCGGTTTATTGACGACGAGCAGATCGCTGTCCTCATACAGAATATCAAGTGGAATGTCTTCCGGCAGAATATCCGGCGTCTCCGCTTCCGGTATGCAAACGGACAGTTCGTCTCCCGCTTTCACCTTATAATTTGCTTTGACGGGTTTGCCGTCTGCCAGTACCCGCTTCTCCTGAATCAACTTTCCAATATATGTGCGGGACAGGGAATCCGCCAGTTCTGCCAGACATTTATCCACGCGCACGCCCGCTTTGTCTTCCGCGATATGAAACAGAAGCCGGTCGCCGTCGTGTTTGTTTTCGTTCACTGTTTTTCTCCGATCTTTTCCGAATGACTGGTCTCTGCCGTTTTCTGCTGAAAGCCAAGAAACTCCAAATCTTCTTCTTTATAATAAAACAGAAACAGGATGACAAAAAATACGGTCGCTATCGTAACATAAATATCCGCCACATTAAAAATCGGAAAATGAATGAGGACAAAGGATATAAAGTCAACGACATAATCCAGGCGCAGCCGGTCGATCATATTGCCGGCGGCGCCGGCGGCCACCATAATAAGCAGGATATGCAGGGCGGTATATTTGCGCTTCAGCGGCATAATGGTGAGGACAAAGACGATCGCTGCCAGTATGACGGCGGCGACAAATACAAAAAATATTTTCTGATTCTGCAGCATGCCAAAGGCCGCGCCGCGGTTTTCCAGATAATTCAGCTCCAGAACATTGGGGATAAGCGGAATCGCCGGTTTTCCCTTCAGGTACAGCGTTGCGGCGTATTTTGCCGCCTGATCAGCCAGTATCAAAACCAGCATAACGGCCAGATCCACAAGCAGGCGCCGCGTTTTCTGTTTTGTAATTGTTGACTCTTTATTCTCTTTCATCAAAGACAATCTCCTCCAATGCCTGGCGCATTTCCTGTTCTGTCACCGTATGATCGATCACCGCTTCGCCGATTTGTCTGAGCAGGATAAATCTGATTTTCCCATGTTCCATCTTTTTATCCGAACGGGTGAGGCGAAGAATCTCCTCCACATCCAGATCGGTGATGGAGATGGGTAATCCAAAGGGAACAAACATATCACGGATTTCATAGTATTCTTCCCTGGAAAGCAGCTTCCGCTTCCAGGAAATACAGGAGGCGGCCACGGCGCCGAGCGCTACGCACTCTCCGTGCAGCATCGTAAAATTTTTATATTTCTCTATTGCGTGTCCGATGGTATGTCCAAAATTCAAAAGCGCACGCTCTCCCTGTTCCGCAGGGTCCTTTTCCACGACGGCTTTTTTGATCAGACAGCTTTCATAAATCATTTCCTCCAGAACGTCCATATCCCGGTCATTGATTTCCATAAAGTGCCCGATCAGCCATTCATAGTAAGAAGCGTCGCGAATCAGTCCGTGTTTGAGTATTTCCGCCATACCGCACGCATACTGTCTGGCATCCAGATCGCTGAGGACGGACAGATTCATATAAACAAGCCGTGGCATATGAAACGCGCCGACCATATTTTTATACTGGTCAAAATCCACGCCTGTCTTTCCGCCGATGCTGCTGTCCACCTGCGCAAGCAGTGTCGTCGGTATCTGGATAAAGTCAATCCCCCGCAGATACGTGGCCGCCGCATATCCGGTCAGATCACCGACCACACCGCCGCCCAGTGCAACGAGCATATCCTTTCGGTCCAGCCCATGCGCGATCAGGAAGCGATAGACATCCTGTACGGTGCCAAGATGCTTGGACTGTTCGCCGGCCGGAAAGGAGAAAATCAAAACCTCTTTACAGCAGGCAGTCAGAACAGCCGCAAGACTGTCCGCATACCGTTTTTCCACGTTGGAATCCGTTATAATACAGAGCTTTTTTGATGCGGTATTCAGCGATTCCAGCTCCCGCGCAAGTCCTGTGAAATCATCCCGGATTACAATATCATAGTTTTTCCCGGCAGGAACCGTTACCGTGATTCTTTTTGCCATAATGTCTTCTCCTAAGAAAAGAACTTCCCGAAGGAAGCTCCTTTATCGTTATGTATTTAAAATGCCGGTACATCAAAGCCGCTGTTGATAATCTCCTGAAAATCGCCGGATATATCCACGCTGGCAGGTGTAACAATGAAAATATAGTGTGATATTTTCTGAAGATTGCCGCTGATCGCAAAGGTGGAACCCGATGTAAAATCGATAATACGCTGCGCAATATCGACATCCAGTCCCTCAAGATTCAGCACAACGGTCCGATTGGCCAGCAGGGTTTCCGTAATCTCCCTTCCGTCCTCTACGGTAGTCGGCTTGATCACACAGACTTCCATTCCGTTTCCCATAATTTTTCTGGGGCTCTGGCGCATTGGAGTGACTTTCGAAGAAGATTTCCGCGGTTTTTCTTCCGGTTCTTCTCTGACCGGTTCCTTGACCGGCGCTATCTTTTTGGGCTTTTCTTCCGGTTCCTCATCGTAGTAATCGTCGTCATAATAGTCGTCGTCATCTTCCGTCAGTTTCATGTAATTTAAAAACTTGTCCATAACTCCCATAGCAGTTATCTCCTTATTTCTCTGCAACGGGATACGCATAATCCCGTTCGCCGAATATTCCGGTTCCTACCCGTACATAACCGGCTCCCTCGCTGACTGCAACTTCGTAGTCCCCGGTCATACCCATGGACAGAATATCCATAGATACATTATCAATGTTTTTTTGCCTGATGTCAACAGATAATTGTTTCAGGGCATGAAAATATTGTCTGTTTTCTTCCGCATGTTCCACGTATGGTGCAACCGTCATCAGCCCTTTTACCGCAATGCCGGGAAGCGCAGCGATCGCTTCTGTCATCTGCAATACTTCGGCTGCGGAAGTCAGGCCAAACTTCGACTGCTCTCCCGCCGCGTTGACTTCGATCAGGATGGAAGTGATTACCTGCTTTTTCACGGACTCTCTGCTGATCTCCTGCGCAAGACGCAGCGAATCCACACTGTGAATCAGGAATACCTTACCGATCAGATATTTTACTTTATTGCGCTGCAGATGGCCGATCATATGCCAGCGAATGTCCTTGGGCAGCGCTTCGTATTTTTCCGTCAGCTCCTGCACCCGGTTTTCACCAAAGTCCCGGCAGCCGCAGTCATAGGCTTCCTGCAGCATGGGAAGGGGTTTTGTTTTGCTGACTGCGATCAATGTCACCGACGACCGTTCCCGTCCCGCCTTCTCACATGCTCCGGCAATGCGCGCTTCTACCTGCGCCATATTTTCCGCTATCATTGGCTCCTCCTATTCATGTGTGAAATCATGTTCCTGCACGCTGGATGCATCCAGCGCAATATAGTCATAAACGCTCAACCCATATGTCGTACCGGACTGTACGATCGAATATTCTTCATTGTCGTATAAAACCTGAATTTTTTTAAAATCGGCATAACCCTTGTTGATATTGTAGACGCCCATCAACTTGCCGCGTTTGCTGATGGGATACTTCTCTGTGGAGTCCGGTTTGAGAATATAATCCCCGATCCGCAGCGTCGAATCGTCGAGATAATACTCGCCGTTTTCCTCGTCATAGATCGGCGTTTCGATAAATTCCGTCGTCACGCCATCCTCGGTATAGACCTCCCGCAGGACGCCGTCTGCGCCGCTGTTGCCGCCTTTTGTGACATAATCGGTGGGAACCAGAAAAAATTCCCGTTCCACAATCGCTGAATTGGGAATCTTCAGTCCCGTATCTTCCTCTGTAATCAGCTCAATATCAATAAAGCGATCGGTACAGAAGGTAATCATGGAATTATTGAACTTTAATTCCGCATAGATACCGTCTTCGTTTTCATGAATCGCCACTTCTCCCCAGGAAACGGTCTGGTTTTTGAGGAATTTTACTTTTACATATTCCGCTTCGATCAGTTCCGCGGCACGCTCGGGCGTTACGGGAATGACGATGGACCAGTTTTCGCTCAGTGAGATTTTGTAGGCCGGATCCCCGCGATTGACCAGCTCGTTGTTGATCAGCGGTTTCTTTTCATATGTCGTGGTATCGAAATCCGCCTGCGTCACCTGATCGGCAGTCAACGTTTCATAGTTGTCGGTCGAATAGATAATGATACCGGTCTTGGACGCCCGACACAAATCCACCAGCCCGGAACTGCCGGACGTGTTCAGCGCATCGATATTATCCAGGATGCGGGAGTTGGCCAGTTTCATAACCGTGCCCTGCACACTGTATTTGAAATCATAGACATCCCGGAAATTTTTCGTGGAAAATGTGCTTGTAAAGCCGAATATTTCGGATTTCAGTTCATTCAGATCCGCATCCGACAGCGAATTTTCATCCGGGTCGCTGCCGCCGACCATCTCGGAAATCTTCCCTGTCTCATCAACCGTATAGACGAGATCGCCTACGGCTACCCTGCCGCTTTCGCGGGCATAATAATTGATGTACCCGGAACCCGTGCTGGCGACAATTTCTTCCTGCCGGATGGCAATGCCTTTGTAAACATTGTTGACGGAAAGCGAACCCGTTTTCACTTCATATCCGATAATGTGGCTGGAGGTAAAGTACATTACCACACAGATTATGATATAAACGGAAATGCAACCGAAAATAATCATACCCAAATTGATGTTCAACGGTTTTCGATATTGTCTTATTTTACCTGAACGCCTTTTCGCCAAAGTATTCCCCCTTTACATATGGCAAAATATTATCAGAACCGCACACACCGCCGCAGGGTATGGAGGTTTTACTATGAAAAGCCCCTGCCCACTCACGGCAGAGGCTTTTTATCGTATAGCAGGGAATTTAAAGAGAAACGATCACTTTATTCCGCAGACTCTCGGGAAGTTCTGGTTCATCCAATGAAATGTTAATCAGGAAATCCACATGGAACATACTGCTGATCTTTTCCAGTTTCTGGATTGCCGGTTCAATATCCTGCCCCTCCAGGTGCGCGATTACAAGGAAGCTGTCCAGATACATTTGCTCCAGATCATGATCCTGTGAAATAATACCACAGATAAAACCGATAAATTCATCACAGTCGCTGAGCGGATAGTCGGAAACGTTGATGAGACGGATCCGGTTATTCAACTCATACATATTTTTTGCATTTTTATCCAGATAAACAATATTTCCGGACGCCGTTTTTACCGCGGTATTCACTTTATCCAACAAATGTTTTGTCTTACCTTTTCCCTTCTTGCCAACAATTAACTGAACCATCGCAATCCCTCCTAAAGTAAACTTGTTATGTCCATTATAAATTATATGGAAGTAAAAAACAACCTCTTATTTTATCCGTCGCACGACAAACGCATAAATGAACAGACTGTGAATACATCATGTACAAAGGACAGAAACGGAAAATTCTGATCGGATTATGGCTTTCCGACAGGGGCGCTGCATTTCGACCGCGCACCGGGCTACAGGCATAAGCGGTTCTAAGCGCTGTGGCAACGATACTGTCAGGCATACAACCGACCTCCATGCGCCATCCGGGCGCAAGTCGGTCTTTTCCGGACATCCCTGTCCGGAAATTGCAGGTTATGACACAGCGATAAGAACCGCTAATACCTTCCGCAAGGTACACGGTTGAAATGCTGCGCCCCTGCCGAAAGTATGTTGCATCGCAGAATTTTCCGTTTCTGTCCGGCTCAAACTGTGAAATGTTCACAGTCTGTTCATTTATGCGTTTGTGGTGCGTCGGATATTACCGGTTAATCTCTGCCAGCAGCCCTGTCATTTCCTCGTATAGCAGCGAACGTTCCTCGCTGCGCAGGATAACGGAAATATACGGATTGCCGGAAGCGTCTTTGGACAAGAGAATCAGACAGCTTTTTGCCGCGCTTGTCGTCCCGGTTTTGCCGCCGATAACGGTGATATTCTCCGGCGGTTCATAAGCCCCCTGCAGAAACTGGTTTGTATTTTTAAACTCAAATGTCTTTGGTTTGCCGTCTTTATCCGCATAGGTAGTCGTATACTCCTCCATACCGATAATCTCGGAAAACAGCTCATACTTCATGGCTTCGTTAAATATCAGATACAGGTCATATGCGGTTACATAGTGATTTTCGTCATGCAGGCCGTGCGGATTGACAAAATGGCAGTTGGTAGCTCCGAGCGCACGCGCTTCTTCGTTCATCATTTCCGCGAAATGTTCAACCGTGCCGCCCACATGTTCCGCGATGGCAAGACCCGCATCATTGGCCGAATTGATCAGCAGCGCATGCAACGCCTGATCGAGCGTCAGCGTATCGCCTGTTTTCAGTCCGCAGAGCTGTGCGCCGCTCTCCGTAATGCCTGCGCTGGCCGCACTGACGATAATGGTGTCTTCCGGATTCCCGTATTTCAATGCTACAAGAGCCGTCATCACCTTCGTCAGGCTGGCAGGATATAGTCTCTTATGTATGCCTTTGGCATAGATTACGTCTGTCTGATTCAGGTCAAAAAGTCCTGCGCTCTCCGCTCCCGTCATGTCAACCGACGCACCCTCCGTAATATCGGAGGAAGCCACACACAGGTCTTCCGCAAACAACTGTGCCTGTCTGGCCATAGCGCTTTCGGTAATTTGAAAACTGCTGACGGTGCTGTTCGGATCATAGGCAAACGTATACTGCTTTGCGCCGCAGCCAGTCAAAACGCAGGATAAAAGAAGAACCGCGACGGCGGGCAGGACCCGTTTTTTTCTATTTGTATATATCACGCCACTCCATATCTCCTCTGTCCAGCGATTTCAGCAGCAATTCCGCAGAAGCGAGATTGGTCGCAATGGGAATATTGTGCATGTCACATAAGCGGTAAATGTCTCCGATATTCGGTTCATGGGACTTGGGGGTCAGGGGATCCCGCAGAAAAATAACCAGATCGATTTCATTGCTCTCGATCTGTGCACCCAACTGCTGCGCACCGCCCAAATGTCCTGCCAGATGTTTATGAATATTCAGATTCGTTACTTCCTCTACAAGTCTCCCGGTTGTTCCTGTCGCATACAACTCGTTTTTGGAGAGGATTCCTCTGTATGCGATACAGAAATTCTGCATCAGTTTCTTTTTCGCATCGTGTGCGATCAGTGCTATTTTCATTGTTAGTCCCTCACTTTATAGTAGTATTTTTTCCCTGTAATCGAACGTTTAGAACAAACCCCATACCGATAAACAGACTGACCAGAGAAGTCAATCCGGCACTGACAAAGGGAAGCGGTATCCCTGTGTTTGGCATAAGCCCCGTGGCGACGGCAATGTTCATATAACTCTGAAAGCCGACCAGGGCCGCCATGCCGCTGCAGATAATCATTCCCGCCGTATCTTTGGCTTTTCTTGCAATCATAATGCATTCCAGCGCGATCAGGAATAAAAGGAGAATTACGGCGCAGGAACCTACAAAGCCAAGCTCTTCCCCGATAATCGCAAAGATAAAGTCGGTCTGCGGTTCCGAGATAAAATTGCCGTTTTTTACGGAACCGATAATATTATTGTTCAGACCTTTTCCCCAGAGCTGCCCGGAGCCGATCGCCGTAATGGAATTCGCCTGCTGATACCCCTCCGTATTGACATATTCCGAGGGATGCAGCCAAGCAAGAATACGCGTCTGCTGATAGCTTTTGATCAGCTTTTGATCGGGCTGCAGAACGATCATCAGAAAAATCACCACAAGCGGGATGACAACTGCCAGTACCCCCGCGATAATCCGATAATCCAGCCCGCCGATAAACAGTACGATGCAGAAAATCACACCAAGCATAATACTGGTGGAAAGATCGGGCTGATGATAGATCAAAAGCAGCGGCGGTAAAAACAGGGCCGCCATTTTTGCCAGTGTCCGAAACGAATTCAGCTTCTTCTCCTGTTTCATAATAAACTGCGCATAAAATAAAATCAATAAAATTTTCGCCAGTTCCGAAGGCTGAAAGCGGATACCGAAGATGGAAAACCATCTCTGCGCGCCGCCCGCTTTGGAACCCATGAATTCCACAAGCATCAGGAGCACGACATTTAAAATGTAAAAGGCCCAGTACAGATTCAACAATGCCGAATAATCAAACAGAGAAATAATAATCATCAGAAAAACACCCAGGATAAGCCCCATGATCTGCTTATCCTGAACGGATTTTTCCGCGCTTCCGATCGCCAGTATGCCGATGACCGAAATGGCGATCAGCATAACGACCAGTTTAAAATCATAATCTCTGATACGATACTTCTTTAACATAAGTCTGCTCCGATTTTATCCGTCTGTCTAATGTTTCATATCCATAATGGGAACGTTGGCATAGAGGATTGGGCTTTTCATCACCCTTCCCCGTGCGGCCTCCCTTGTAATCTGGATTTCCATGCTCTGTGCGTCAACCTGCATATATTTGGATATGACTTTCGCAATATCCATTTTGATCATTTCCATCATTTCCGGCGAACAGTTCAGCCTGTCCGAAATCAACAGAATCTTCAGTCTGTCCTTTGCCAGCTTTCCCGACGGTTTTTTATAGATAATATGTAATAAGCCCATATGCGCCCTCCTTAATTCCTGTGAAAAATGCCCGTAACTCTTGTCCAGATAGAAATGCGCTTTTCAAAGTTCAGAAAAGGGACTTCCTCTCCCATGACACGAAGGGCTATATTTTTGTAAGCGCGTCCTGCCAGTGTGGCGTTGCCTACCAGCGGTTCCCCCTGATTGGCTGCGATCACCACATTTTCGTCGTCAGGAACGATACCGATCAATGGAATGGCAAGAATGTCCGCCACATCGCTGACAGACATCATATCGCCCCGCCGCACCATGTCGATTTTGAGCTTATTAACGACCAGATCCGTCCTCTCGATTTCATTTGCTTCCAACCGGCCGATGATACGGTCTGCATCCCGTATGGAAGATACTTCCGGCGTCGTAATGACAAGCGCTCTGTCGGCGCCGGCAATGGCGTTCTGGAATCCCTGTTCGATTCCCGCCGGGCAGTCAAGAATTACGAAATCGAACTGCTCCCGCAGCGCCGCGATCATCTTGACCATCTGCGGCGGCGTAACCGCCGACTTGTCTCTTGTCTGAGCGGAAGGCATCAGATACAGCCCGGGATAACGCTTATCCTTGATCAGCGCCTGTTTGATCCGGCACTTCCCCTCCACCACATCCACCAGATTGTATACAATCCGGTTTTCCAATCCCATAATAACATCCAGATTGCGCAGACCGATGTCCGTATCGATCAACGCGACCTTTTTCCCCATTGCAGCAAGACCGGTTCCCAGATTTGCGGTCGTGGTGGTCTTTCCCACGCCGCCTTTTCCTGACGTAATGACAATAACTTCACACATAGAAATACCTCCTTGAAATTGATTGTCCCCTAAATTTACGTCCATACAGTTTTCTTATATGGGAAGCATATTTAGTAATTCTTTTGTAATTGGCTCGGCAACAACGGTTCCCTCTTTCTCATAAGCAATTTTCGGCACTACTTTTGGCCGTATGGACCACCTCCCCGCTTTTTTTGGTATTTCATATTTGGCGTTTCCGATTTTCAGTTTTTCCGGCGACAGTTCCAGCGCCGCCACGAAACACCCTGTCTCACCGCCCGCTCCCGCGTGGGCTTCCCCCAGCAGGCTGCCGATCACGACAATATTTTTTTTGGCCGCGATCACGGCGCCCGGACCGACGTTTCCGATTACGACAATGCTGGATTCGATCTCCAGCGTCTGGCCGCTTTTGAGACTGCCTTTGTAAAACTGCCCGTTATTTTCCTCTTTTTTCTCTTTATCCGCCTGATGGATGGCCTTCAGGAACGTTCTGTCCTTCTCTTCGTCTTTTCCTACCAGACAGACAATGTTCAAACGACAGTTATCCATAATCTGTCTGAGGAGCAATATTTCTTCTTCTGTTGTCAGCGTTCGCTTTTCAAAGGAAACCGCCATCTTTGCGCCCTTGAAAAAGGCGGCCGACTCCCGGAACTTCAGCCCTACTTCCTCCAAAAGATCAGGAAATGCAAGGGTGTCATCCAGGATTACGGCAATTCCGTTTTGAAAGCTTTTGATGATTACCGGACTGCTCATATATCCCTTCCTTTTCTCAATCTCCGCCTGTGCCTACGGCCTCCGGTCTGACTGCGCTTCCCGTCAGAATCTTGTCTTCTTCCTCGGGATCGAAATAATACCGGAAGACATCTCTTGAGATTTCGGCCGCATACGCGGAATTATATCCGAATGCCACACGGGTGGCCACGGCAATTTCAGGATTCTCATACGGAGCGTAGCCGACAAACAGAGCGTGATTGGCGCGGTTTTTGTTCTCCTGTGCCGTTCCCGTTTTGCCTGCCACATTCACATTCATATTTTCATAATAAGCCTTGCTTTCAATCACCAGACGCATGCCCCGGTGCACCGCATCCCACTCATAGGACGGCAGTTCGATCTGCCGGACCACTTCCGGGGTGTAGTCTTTGATAATTTCCCCGTTGGTATCCGTCAGCTTGTCGAGCAGGCTCAGCTTATAACAGGTCCCGCTGTTGGCAACGGTCGTGACATAGCGCGCCAGACCGGCTGTCGTCAGGTTGTGCGTACCCTGTCCGATGGCGGAACGAACCGCGTCGAAATCTGACAGCTCCGGTTCCGATTCCGATATTTCGATGCCGGAGGTCTCGTTAAGGCCGAACAGTTCCGCATATTCCGCCAGCTTTTCCAGACCTCTGTCGCTGTCATAGACGCCGTTGATACTGCCGAGACGATAGGCCATCTCATAGAAAAACGTATTGCAGGAGTTCTCAATGGCGCCGGTAACGTCCAACTGGCCGTGGCTGCCGCCGCTTGTCACAATCCAGCAGCGCGGGGGCGGCGTAATCTTATCAAAAGGTCCGTAACAACCCAGACGTTCGTTCAGGCCGATTACGCCTTCCTCCAGTCCGGCAATGGCCGAAACCATCTTAAATGTAGAGCCGGGCGCACTTCTCTGCTGCGTCGCGTAGTTCCACATAGGCCGGGACAGATCGTTCAGTAACTGATTAAAGTATTCGGA
>CATLGN010000017.1 GCA_949935685.1 uncultured Lachnospiraceae bacterium
GCCGCCGAGTGGCTGGAGGCCATCGGGGCGCTGAACGACGCGGAATACGCCGCCGCCCTGGCGCGGCACTACGGCGGCATGGGCTACGGTCCCGCCCGGGTGCGGGAGAAGCTCTATGAAAAGGGCATTCCCCGGGAGCTGTGGGAGGACGCGTTGGAGGAGCTTCCCGAAGGCGGCGGGCAGGTGGACGCGTTTTTACAGCGGGTGGCCTCGTATGTGGACGACGTCAACCAGCAGAACAGCGATCTGAACTATAAAATCAAAATTCTAGCGGACAAAATCGAAGAGTACAAGGCCGATGAGGAAAACATCCGGACAACAGCAAGGGGCACAAGCTCCGACGGAAAATGAATCAAATCCGTCGCATGGCTCAATACTCCGGACAAAAAATCCAGAAAGCCGGAAGCCCGCAGGATTCCCACCGCGGCCATCAGACCGATCAGCGTCGGCATAATGCGGATTACAACGAGAAAGCCCTCTTTTGCGCCTTTGATAAAGTGTTCATAGACATTGGTTTTCATCAGAAGTCCCTCTGCCACAATGTAAAAGATTACGAGAGGGATAACAATATTAGACAGATTGGATAAGACAGAAAGCATAAAATTTCCGGGCATTGGTTTGTTACATATATATGCAACCATGCCCGGAAATAGAAAATCAAATCGTATTTATTCAACGCGCTTCTCGTCGAGCCAGGTACAGAATAAGGCTGTCAGCTCGCTGTCCAGCTTACCCTTCTGCGCCATCTCACAGAGAATCCGCTTCGCTGTCTGCATATTCATAGGACGTTTATACGGCCGGTCCGTTGCCACGAGAGAATCATAAATATCCGCAATCGTCAGTATCCGCGCCCCAAGCGGTATATCCCGCGCCCGCAGGCCCTTCGGATACCCGCTCCCATCCAGAAACTCATGGTGGGCGCTGACGATCTCCAGCACGTTTCCATACTGTCTTCCGAAACGAATTTCCCGCAGTATCTTTTCCGTGGCTACCGCATGGTACTCCATAATCCGCCGTTCTTCTTCATTGAGCGTCCCTTTTTCAATTTGAAGATTCTGCAGTTCCGTCCGGGTCAGCCACGGAATAACCGCGCCGTCCCTTCCTGTGTACTTTCGTTTCCCCATTTCGGTAAAATACAGGATTTCCTGCTGCGGAACAGCGCTCTGTCCGTCCGCTTTTTCGATCCGCGCTTCCAGCTCGTCCAGATCGGTTTTCTGTCTTTGACAGTCCTGCGCATCCAGACGCCCCTCCAGACGGTCAATATCCAGATACGCTTTTAACAGCAGATAGCGTTCATGGATCCGTTCCCGTCCGCCTTGTCCGAGCCGGTTTGCTTTATTCATAACTTCCAGCGGTATCACCAGTTTGCCTACATCATGCAGGTAGGCAGCCATCGTCATCTGCTCCTCCTGTGCGGATGAAACATGCGGCTCCTGCCCCGTCTTCTCATATCTCCTGTTCAGAAAGCGGATCATACCCCTGACATAACCGGCCACCTGCATTGTATGGCTGGCATTATACGGCGTCCGTTCGTCTATGGCTTTGGTAAAAGCCGCCACCATAGAGTACAGAAGCCCCTGCATATCCTGCAGATTCCTGTGCTCTTCCCGTATTTCAGATGCCATAAAACCCTGTCCCTGTTCTATTTAATCGACAAATCCTTCCATCCGTCATCGGGAACAAGCGTAATATAAGTTTTTCCCGTATTGATGCTGATCTCGTCACCGTTCTCGTCAAAGAAACGGGTCGGTTCCGCATCCCCTGTCTTCATCCATGTCACCGGAATGGCCTTACCGTTTGTCAGATAATAACCGTCACGGCTGCTGGCATCGATGCAGTTATAGATCAGATAACCGTTTTCGTCATACTGATGGAATGTGCAGTTCTGAATCAGGACATTTTTAAATGTCAGTACCGCATCACCGTTTCCGGGATCGGTGTGCTTGTCTCCATATTCATAATAATCGTATGTCTTTGTCTCTTCATTGTATTTCAGATTGGACTTATTGTGCGGGAACGGCAGGGAAACTTCCGTCGCATCAATCACACCGTTTTCACCGTCCAGCGTCCGCTCTTCCTCGGCAAACTTGAAGTGCGGCCCCGTATAATACTCGTCGTACTCCCGGGAATAATTCGAAGCGTCAAACTTGCTGTCAAGGTTTCCGGTGCAGATATACTCCGTAAACTCTCTTGCCTTGCCGTTATTCACGCGGTCAAATCCGCCGCTGAAATGCGCGGAGTAATCCTCTGCCAGATACGGGTCAATGTAGAACGGTCCACCGTCATGGCACAATACCGCATTCCACTCCGCGGCAAGCAGAATATTGGTCGGCCGTGTGCTGCGGATGCTGCCGAGCTGTTCGATCTTGCCCCAGTCTTTTACCACAGCCATCAGACGGGTAATTCTGCCATTTTTCGTGCTGTTCATAATTTCATAAACCACATCCGCCTGAGACAGGCCATAATGCGGCAGCGCCGTGGACTCATTGTCCACCATGGCAGCGATCGGCCTCTGATCTTTCAGGCTCTCATCAATCCATTCATTGGTCAGTTCGCTCCGATACATGCCTTCCGGGTCTTCTTCCACAACTTCCTCGGTTTCTTCTTCCGTCTCCACCGTCGCCTCTACTTCTTCCGGCACTTCTGTCTCTTCCTGAATATCATCCAGAAGGGAGCTGCTATCTTCCTCTTTGTCTTTCCCGCATCCGCCCAAAAGCACGGCTGCCATGACCACCGAGGTTAAAAGTAAAACTGCTTTTCTTTTCATTCGTTCACCAAATTCCTTTCGTTCTTATTTTATAATACTTATCGGGTTCGCTTTTTCTCCCTTCCCTATCATACTACAATATTTCTTTCTGTCAAACGGGTTTTTCATTTTCGCGGCGGAATATTTTAACAATATGCCAACTCCACTTTCCGTAGATTGCCACGTATACGCGGCTGTGATAAGCTAATCCTGAAAAGAGGCGGACCCAAAGGAGGCGCGGCAAATATGGATAATGTCAGGTTCGGCAAATTTGTCAGAGCTTGCAGACAGGAACAGAATATGACGCAGAAACAGCTTGCAGAGCGTCTTCATGTCTCTGACAAAGCTGTTTCCAAATGGGAAAACGGCATCGGCTTTCCCGACATCAAGCTTCTGGAGCCGCTTGCGGAATGCCTTGACGTCAGCCTTCTGGAACTGATGCAGAGCGAACGGCTCCGGGAGAGGCAAATTGAGGCAAAGGAAGCCGAGCAGGCGGTGGCGGATACCATCTCGCAGTCGGAAAAAACGCGCGAACTGCGGATGCGGATGGAAAAGATCCGTCTTCTGCTGACAGTCAGCGCGCTGGGAATCCTGTATCTGGTTTTTTCCGGTTTTTTCTCTGTCCTCCAAGCGTCCCAAAAAGGGCAAGGCGGACTTTCTATATCCCGTCAAGCGGGGATATGGTATGAGAATCCGGTTATTTTCTATATCTGGGTGGGAATTTTTATTACCGGCTGTGTAACCGTCGCCTTTTTTACTTTATGGCGCACACAGCAGTTTCCCGTTCCGGCCGCCCGGATCGGCAGGCATCGGGTACAAGGCCTTCTCACCATTCTTATCGATATTCTGGTGGTGGTAATGCTTCACACCTACATGGCCAATATCGCCAATAATATAGAACAGTTACACGCACTCCCGGAAGCGATCCCCATAACCGCCTATCTGTCAAATAATACCGGCAGTATGCGGGCGCAGGTCGATATTCGGGAGGACATTGTACAGGGACTGGAAAACTCGGCTTATGTAAGAGATCTGGATCTGACGGTACGATTGAAGGCCGGGCTTGACGAAGTGGATCCCGATAACTGGAACACGCTTAATCTGTTCTTATGCGGTATCAATCGAATCGGCGCGGCAGGCGGCATTGATGAAGCGTCAATTGTCTGGAATACGGGAAGGGACGCTTCCCTGTTTGCGGGAACGGCAAATCTGTGCGTTGTGTCCAGACAGTTGTTTGAGCAAAACGGATGGCAGCTTGGAGAAAAAATCCGCCTGTGTCAATATTATTATTACCGGGGCGGGAGGCAAAATAAAGAACTGTTTATGGCTCCGCTGGAAGACGTGACTTATGAAATCGCCGGATACGCAGATTGGATAACCGACAGGAGAGAAAATGACGGATTAACCCCGCCGGATATTCTGGTGCCCTTCGGCTCCGTCCGTGCGTCCCATCAGCGACAGGGAATCCGTTTCGTAGCACACTCCGCCTCTTTCACGGTCAATGATCCTCTGCATCTGAACGATTTTAAGCAGGAAATGAAGGCCCTGGGCCTTCACAGTCTCACACCCCTTTCCACGGCGGTCTCCTGTGACGGCGATGTACTGAATGTAAACGATTCCGTGTTTATCAGCACGGCAACGCGTCTCAGACAACTGATCGACACGGCAAAAGCTTTTTATCCCGTTCTGCTGGCGCTGATTGTCTGCGTGGGGTATCTGGTAACATTGCTTCTCCTGCAGAGCCGCCGACAGGAAATGGCATTGCTCCGCTCTATTGGTCTTAACCGGAGAAGATGCTTTTTCCTTTTTTTCCGTGAGCAGTTCTTACTAACCGTCTGCGGCGTTCTGGCGGGAAGTCTGGCCGCAGTACTCCTGCATGGAAACTATGGCGCAAGCTCGGCGCTGACCGCATGTACTGTAGGCATATGCTACATTGCCGGAAACTGCCTCGCTCTCTGGCGGCTGCTCAAAGTAAGCGTGATGGAGGCGCTGGTCAGGACACAGTAACCCCCGCATGGCCGCCGTACAGTCTCCACAGCGTAAATGGGAAAGGATGATACAGAAATGGAAATTTTGCGCGCAGAAAAGATAAGTTACAGTTATCGGACAAAATATCAGAAAGTGGACGCGGTGCGGAATGTGAGCTGCGCCTTTGAAACCGGAACCATGTACGCCATCGTGGGAAAATCGGGCAGCGGCAAAAGCACACTTCTGTCCCTTTTTGCAGGTCTGGATGTGCCCGATGCAGGCAGCATTTATGTGCAGGAACAGTCGATACATGAACTGGACAGGGACGCTTACAGGCTCCGGCAGGCTTCCGTCGTATACCAGTCCTTCCATCTTTTCCCCTTGCTGAACGCTCTGGAAAACGTCATGCTCCCCATGGAATTTCAGCGAATCCCCCGTAAGGAAGCGCGAAAAAGAGCCGGGGAAATCCTGCACCGGGTAGGACTTACCGAACAGATCTACCGACAGGTTCCCCGGATGATGAGCGGCGGGGAGCAGCAGCGGGTGGCCATTGCGCGGGCAGTGGCGGCAGGCGGTGAAATCATTCTGGCAGATGAGCCCACCGGCAACCTGGATTCCGAAAATGAGGAAAAGATCGTGGCGCTGCTGCGGTCTCTTGCCCATAACGACGGTTATACCGTCATTGTCATAACCCATAATCCCCGGGTGGAAGAAGCGGCGGACCATGTGTTCCGCATGGAAGACGGAAGGCTTACCCCGATACGATGACAAGGGTCCTTCCCAATCGTTCAGACAGCGAAAGGATTGATTAACAGATGGTGATCAGCAACAGCATCCGCCAGTTATGGAGGATGAAAGGACATACGGCGCTATTCCTGATCCTGCTATGCGTATCTTCCGGCATGTTCAGTGTGGGAGCAGGATTTGGCATTATCAATGACCGGAATCTGCAAAACTATAAGGATTCCTTTATGACCATCGGTACCGTAGAGCAGAGCGCAACCGCCGTGCAGGAGATCGAAAGATGGGATGCGGAGACAAAAAGTTACCGTCTCACCACCCAAAATGTCTATGACGCATATATACCGGAATCGGCGCTTGATTTCGAGGGTGCGGATTATCTGTCCGGACCGGAAAAACGGGTAAGTTACACGGCCTACAATCCGCAGTTCAAGCCCTATGAAGGCATCAGTCTGGAAATCGTTGTGGAAGTATCCCCTGTGGAAGACGCGGTGCCGGATCATCCGGTAAAACTCAAAATCACCCGGATACTGAGCGGTCAGGGACTGCTGGAGGGCAGTATCATTGATTTCTGCGACCACTACAATCCCGCTCCGGCCATGCTGTATCAAAATAAGACCTATGTGATGTCACTCATCGATACGCAGGGGCATGAAAGCGAAAAGGAATTTGCGGATGACCAGGTGCGGGAATACCGGCCCGCGCCATTATTGGGCTCCAGCCAATATACGCCAGACGGAAACCGGATGCCGGATGCCGTCGCCGAAGATTATTTCTGCGATGAAGTCACACCGGGATTTTATGAGACAAAGCGCGGGAAACGCTGGCTTCATTATATAGAAACCATTACCTACGCGGAATCGCTGTTCCCGGTTGTGGCAACGAATAACATGCACCTGATTGTCCCCTTTTATCAGGGTGATACGTATCTCAGTTCCGGCAGGGAATTTTCGCAGGAAGAATATCGTTCCGGCGCCAAAGTCTGCCTGATACCGGAACTGTTTGCCTCCGCGAACCGCCTTGCGCCCGGTGATCTTCTGCGGCTCCCTCTTATCACCGCCAACTATCATAAGAGCGCCGGTCAGATTTTTTATACAAACGCTTTACGCCCCTATTCCCTTCTGAATGCAGAAGGAGAAATATACGAAGCGTTCGAAGACAGCGAATATGAAATCATTGGAATTTACGGCGGGAGCACCGGACTGGGCAATGCATATGGCATGGGCTTCAATGAGATAATTATCCCCGCCAATTCCGTAAAAAACAGTGACGAAGGCAATATCGTGGATTACGGCCCAATGACCGGCAGCACCACCTCTTTTGAAATTGCAAACGGAACCATTCCGGAATACATGGAAAAGTGGGAAAAACAGGGCATCCGCAATGTGGAGATTACATTTTTTGACAGAGGCTATACCAGGCTTTCCGCAGGCATCGAAAATATGAATGCCCTTGCCCGCATTCTGACCGCCAGCGGCGCTGTCATGGCGCTTTTGGTACTTGGCTATTTCAACTGGCTCTTTATTCTGCGCCAGAGTGAACGGACTGCCGTGGAACGCTCTGTCGGATTCACCAAAAAGCAATGCTTTCTCTCCCTTTTCAGCGGGATTTTTCTGATTCTTCTTGCCGGAAGCCTGACAGGATGTACGGCAGGCGCAGTTTTATCGTCGCATCTGTCGTCAGGCATCGGAGAAACGGTTTATTATGACACGACTTTCGGAAACAGCGCTCCGGCAGAGGCAGAGGAAATATCCGTGCAGGATGACGGCTTTTACCCCATACAGGCCGCAGCAGGGACGATGGCAGCCGTCCTTCTTGCCGGCAGTCTGATGGCCGTTGTCGGCATCACCTGCAACCTCGCAAAAGAGCCGATGGCAATGTTGGGAGGGAGGCGTGAATAGCTTTCCTCCCGGTGTCATAAACCGGCGATCACCAACGGCACCCGCGCCTCCTGCGCTTTTCTGATATTTTCGGCCGACACCTCATGGTCCGTAATAATTTTATGCACATCCCGGATCGGGCAGATCACCGACAGATAGCCTCCGCCAAATTTGCTGCTGTCGGCCAGCACATACACCTCTTTCGCCGCTTCGAATATCGCCCGCTTGATCTGCATCTGCGGTGTCGCAATGGACGTAATGCCCACGTCAAAATTAATGCCATGCACACCGATAAAAGCTTTGTCCACACAAAATTGTTCGATATTGCGCACTGCGGCATCCCCCATTGTCGCCGCCAGATGACCGCCCACATAACCGCCTACCATATACAGCTCCACATGTGAGGTTCCGGCAAGCTCATTGCCGACAAGCAGAGAATTTGTGACAATCGCCAGCCGCTTCTCCGGGTGCTGTCGAATATGTGCCGCCAGATAAAAGGTGCTCGAAGCGTCATCGAGAATAATGGTATCCCGGTCCTCCAGAAACGCGTAGGCGCACTCCGCGATTCTTTTTTTTCTGTCCGTATGCCGATAGATACTCTCCGCCGAATACTTCCGTTCCGGCTCCTTTCCGATTCTGACAGCGCCGCCATGCGTGCGTTTCAGCAGCCCCTCACTGTCCATATTTTTTATATCATTGCGGATTGTCACTTCCGAGCAGCCAAACTCTCTGGAAAGTTCCGCCACCCGCACGCTGCCCCGCTCCTTTAATTTTTCCAAAATCAACCGCCTGCGTTCCTGCATATTCCCCTCCGCATGGCACATATGCTAACGCATCCGCATGTTATTCCTTCCCAAATGCCGCGCAATCATCTGAAAGATTTCCACAAACTGCTCTCCAAAATCCTGCTTCGGTATGATTAACGCCCGCTCCGTTTCATAATAAATACCGATCGTCTTCGGCGTCACCACAGCCCTCTGGATGTCTTCCCACCGATAATGCCGCTCCATATCGCCCTGCGTTACACAGATACCCTCTTCTTCCGAAAAAACATACTCTGCCGATGCGCTATATTCCGGATGAAGCCCAACCTGTTTTTTTGCCCGCAGATAAAGCTGCAGGGGCATACTCCCCAGGAACACAGCCGACGCAGCCAGATACAAGACGATACCGGCCATCCCCGTCTGCCCCGACACATACAGCCAAATTCCCGAAAACGCGACGGCCAGTCCGAGTATATTTATCAAAAACCCGCTGAATTTGGAATACGCATGAAACAAAAGGAAATCATACAATGCTTCTTTTGTCATATGTACCGTTATTTTATTCATATATCCTCCTTTACAGCTTCCCCCGGCGCACCGGAATCTCTCTGTAAAAAAGTCCTTTTATATTTTACCATATAAAAGGACTTTTTTCACTTATATATTATTTTAGTCACTCAAGTTCAGCCGGAGCGAAACCGGAGGGCAAATCGTGCTCGCACGAATTTGACCGTCGGTTTTCGCTCCGAGAGAGCGTCCGCAGATTACCGCCCCGCATAAGCCCATCCGTCCGGACCATAAATCCCCTTCTGATGTTTCTGCATATATTTGTCGAAAGCCGCGGTTATAAACGGGCACAGGAACAGGGTGATAATGGATGCCGTTGCGCATTGCGCGGTAGCCATGCTCACATAAGGCGACATGGACGGATCCGCTTCTGCCACTGCCGCCGGTGTCATCGCCGAGTTCAGCGCCGTCGTTCCGATGGCAGCGCCCATGGCATTGCGTTCTTTTTTCGGAAGCAGCAAATTAATAATAAAGAAGAACAGTACGGCTGTCGCCGCGGAAATCAGGCCCAGTACGATACCGGAAGCGCCCGCCATCAGGATTGTCTTCACGTCGGTCTTGGCGCCGATGGATATGGTCATAAAAAATGTAACAATCGGCTGCGCACTTTTACATGCTTCCCGGAATCCTTTATCCAGATTTCCCCAGGCAAATCCAATCAGCAGCGGCACCAGCACGGCGATCAGCGATTTGATCGGAATATTGGCCAGCCCGGTCGCCCCAAGCGCAACCAGCGTAAAAAACGGTCCGTCATTCAGAGACAGAATGGAGATCGCACCGGTATCGGTCGCATTTCCAAACTGGGACGACAGGGAAATATACAGAGAACCGTTGGAATTTGTAATCGCCGCGATCAGTACAAACGGCGCAATGCCCAGAAATCCGGCCGGGCCGCAGACTTTTCCGACGATCAGGCCCAGCACAACGCCGAGCAGGAATTTGGAACCCGTCATAATCACGCCCTTATATAACGGCATCCCCACCTGTTTGATATTAATCATTGACCCGCATACAATCAGGAAAAATCCCATCATACAGGAATTCCCTTCATAAAACAGCGCCGTCACATAACCGCCGATCTGAAATACCTGCGGTACAAACGTGGCCAGCAAGACTGCGATGACAAGCGGAATGATAACAAGACCGCCAGGGAGATTTTTCATTTTATTCAGAATATCAAGATCCTTTTGTTTTCCGGATTCCATTTGATTATCACTCATGGTTCGTTTCCTTTCTTTTTCTATTTTGTTGTGACAGAGACGATTTCCAGCGATTATCTCGCCGCCTCCCGGAACAGTCGGTCCACAATATCGCATGCCGTATTGTCGTTGCCCGTCAGACCGCCCTTGCCCACGATCGGCAGCCCTTCGTAGCTCCCCACAAGCCGTCCGATGTCGGTCTGCGGAATGACATAGTCAATGACTTCGATGCATTCCACGCCGAGCTGCCGGCATACATTTACCATTGTATCGCCGCCCGTCGTATACAGACCCGCGATTTTCTCCCGTCCCACTTCCTCCAGTACCCGGGCTATCATCATCCCCAGACCGGCATTGATCCTGTCGGCGCTCATACCCATGGCATAATGCCGCTTATTGTCTTCTTCCGTCAGATTCAGGATTCCGCCGTGCAACGCCGTCTCAAAAAGGATGGCCCGCGGCGGTTCTCCAAGCTGCAGCAGTCCGGCCGCTCTGCGCACGGCTTCTGACACTTCCGCCAATGCAACGTCGCCGCCCTCAATCAGCGCCACCGGATCCACACTGATTCGTGCATGCCGGGGATCCTCACAGAGAACTTCCATCTGTTTCTTTGTAACAGGCGTCGCGCTTCCCGCAGCAATCAATACCGTCCTGCCTTTTTCGTCCGCTTTGGGCGGAATATTGGGTTTCTCCAGACCGATGAGACTTCTGTGGTACGCCAGTTTGGATGTGAACGGTCCCGGATCCACGCTGACGACATTCCAGTTCAGCGCAATGCACGCCTGCGCAATATTTTCCACGTCCTCCAATGTGATCGCATCCACAACAATCACGCTGCACCCCGATGCCCGCTGCTGCGCCAGCGCCTCCTTGATTGCACTGTCCCCGCCGAGGACGTGATCCAGTGTGACAAGCCCCACCTGCCGTCTCGTCTGTCCGGCAATCAGACGGGGAATATAATTTTCTTTTACCGGTGTCCTCACATCTCTGGCAACCGGCGTATTAATCAGCGCCACACCGTCGATCACCGAATATCCGCCCACCAGAATCCGCCGAGACTGGGGCATAGCCGGCACGACAACCGCCACCGTATCCGGGCTGAGCTGATCAAGCATGGCGTCGATCTCCACACCAATGCCGCCCCGCATTGTCGTGTCCGTACGTTTTTGAAAATATGTAACGCCCATCTGCTGTAATGCGCCGGTTGCTTCCTTTACCTTCTCATATGCTTCATTTGCCGGAAGCGGACGGCTGTTACTGCTGATAATAACCACGTCTAACTGCTCGACGCTTTCCGCGTTTACCGCCGCTTCCACATTGAAAAACACGGCTGTCCGCGCCTGACTTCTGGCAAGCAGGACACCTGTCGTTGTGGCGCCGGTGAGATCATCGGCAACGACTCCGATCAATGGCATAACTGTCCCTCCCTTTCTTTCTCTCCCCGTTATTTTGCTTCTTTTTCATGCTGTTTCGCGGCATACTCCGAAACAACCATGGTGGATTCGATCAGGCTGACACAGCCCGCAATTCCTTTTCCCGCAATATCAAATGCCGTCCCATGGTCCACAGAGCTTCTGATAAAGGGAAGGCCGAATGTAAGCGTTACCGATTTTTCGAAGTCCAGTGTCTTACATGCGATATGTCCCTGATCGTGATACAGAGAAAGAATCGCATCGAACTTGCCGGATTTCCCGATATGGAATACCGAATCCGCCGGGCATGGGCCGATGGCATTGACGCCTCTTTCCTTTGCCGCTTCCACTGCCGGCCCGATGTCGGTCATTTCCTCCGTTCCGAACAAGCCGTTGTCGCCGTTATGCGGATTCAGCCCTGCCACGGCGATCAGCGGATTCTCAATGCCGATTTTGCGCAGCTCTTTGTCGATATTCACTACATTTTCCAAAACGACATCCTTCGTGGCATAATGGCACGCATCCACAAGCGACATATGGCGGCTGACAAAAAATACCCGCAATTTATGACAGGAAAACATTGTCAGTGCATACGGCGAATTGGTCGCATGCTGATAAATCTCCGTATGTCCCGGCTCTTTCACACCGGCCAGCTTGATTGCGCCTTTGTGAATCGGTGAAGTCGATACGGCGTCGATCTTGCCCGCCATACCGAGCTCAATCGATTTCATAATCCAGTCAACCGCCATCTGCCCGGCAAGCTTCTGCTCCTTACCCCATTCGATGGAATCCGTATCATACTCGCCGGTTTCCATAATATCGATCGTCCCGTATTCATAACGGGCCTCCGAGGGATCTGTAATCAAATGATACCGCAGCTCCTTGCCCAAAATCTTAGCCGCTCTCTCCATAATTGCCTGACTGCCGATTACAAATGGCCTGCAGCACGCATGAATTTCTTTCGATAACATTGTTCCGGTTACGATTTCCGGTCCAATCCCCGCCGGATCTCCCATCGTAATCGCTGTTACTGGTTTGAATTTTTCGCTCATTTTTCCTTTTCCTTTCGTTTTATTTTCATTTATTTTTTCGTTCACATTTCTTTATGTTTATATTGTATAATCTTTTTTTGCGTTTTACAACTGTTTTTTTACATTTCGTTACTTATATCTATTTGATACGATAGGTTTTTGTATAATTTGCATAGTATATTCACACTCAATTTTCGTTTTCTTTCGTTTTTTCGATTTGGTATTTTTGTGCGGATGATTTTTCGGGCAGAAAAAAAGCAGCGCCATATATCCGATACAGGATATTATGACTGCTGCTTTTTGCTTTTTATTTGATTTTTACTGTTCTGCCGGGATTTATATAAATCAATGTCACATTAATATAAATATCTGACATCTTTCATCTAATATTTATTATTAACAAATTACATAATCTTGCGTCTTTCCTATATGCCAAACAAATCAGCATGTGTTCCGGTCCTGGACAATTCTAAGCAGCCATCGCCATAGCGATATATTAACAGCCAATCCGACGATATATGGCATTCCCGAAAACCTGTATAATTTCCTTTTAAATTATGATCCCGATTTTTAATGTCAAGCGGTTCTGGTGTTTGCAATTTTTCAAGAATATGCTCTAATAAAGTAAAATCATATCCCCTTTTCTGACATGTTTTTAAATCTTTTTTCATCTTTCCAGAATACTTAATCTTGAGCATTTTATCAATCCTCCAGCATCATTTTTAAAAAATCATGCGAGGAACCGTCAAATACCTCACCTCCTCCATTTTCCAACTCTTGCATGGCTTCCAGCGTCTCGGCATTTGGCATTTCGTCCGGGACTGCCGCGCCCTGCAAGTAAGCAATGATATAATACATTTTGCTCTCCGGTATTTGATCTATGAGACTTTTTGCCAATTCCCTGCTACTCATAATATACACTTCCTTTCGTGATTATTGTATGCGGCTATTCGCAGGCTTCTGCCCTATTCCATATTTCACAATGCCTGTTACACTTGTCGTTTCAATCAATGCTTCCAAACAATCAGGGATACCTGAATATGATGTTATTTCTTCCCACACTTTTCCCTGAGAATCGGCAAAGAGCAAATCTTCACCATTTTTTATCTCGTTTTTCGAAATAAACCGTTCTGTCGCATGTAACTGAATCGAAATTTATAATATCACTATTACAATCCGGATATAATTTTATAAACATCTTCTGCAATACTGTTATAATTCATCTCAAATCCTCCTTCCTTTACAATATTGTAACACGCTTATATCTTTATTTCAGTAATTATTATAAATCTTATTTTTCATATATTATTATGAATTTGTACTTAAAATCATAATTTAATCAATGTTTTATTCTCAAAACGATTATTCAAAAAATGTTTCATATTTTTCTGTTTATTGTATCAATGCAAACGCCTTCCCGTTCCATCCTCTGCACCGGAACCCGCCCCAGAAATGCGCCCCATCCCCAATGCACCCAATCCAGATGGCAATAGTCACTGTCATCGTCCTCGACCATAAAATATCCCGCATGCTCACATCGTCCGAGGTCTTCATGCGTTCCAAAAGAATTTACATGGGACATCGTAATCCTGATATAGTACCGCCCGCAGGGGAATACGCGCAGCGGCAGAGAAACATCAAAGCTGTGTATACAGCCCTCCTGCAATGCAATCTCCTCCGAAATATACGTCCCGACCGGCGTATCGTCTTCATAGCGCAGAATAAACCTGACATGGGCTTTTTCACAACTCTCATAT
>CATLGN010000018.1 GCA_949935685.1 uncultured Lachnospiraceae bacterium
AATATATGCCGGCGGGATGTACGCATCCACATCGAGATCGACCGTCGTCGGAAAATCAATCGACGCTTCCTCCCCTTTCAGATGCTTCACCGCCTCATTCAGCATCTTGCAGTACAGGTCATACCCTACCGCCTCCATATGGCCGTGCTGACTTTTCCCGAGCAGATTACCCGCGCCCCGTATCTCCAGATCGCGCATGGCGATTTTAAACCCGCTGCCCAGATCGGTAAACTCCCGGATCGCCTGCAGGCGCTTTTCCGCCACCTCTTTGAGCATCTTGTCTTTTTTATACATCAAAAAAGCATAGGCCGTCCGATTGGAACGCCCCACACGCCCCCGGAGCTGGTAAAGCTGTGAAAGTCCCATATTGTCCGAATCGTGGATAATCATGGTATTGACATTCGAAATATCCAGCCCGGTCTCAATGATCGTTGTGGAAACCAGCACATCGATCTCCCCGTCGATAAAATCATACATAATCCGTTCCAGTTCCCGCTCCTTCATCTGCCCATGGGCAAACGCCACCGACGCTTCCGGCACCAGCGCGCCGATGGATGCGGCCATATCCGCAATATTATGCACCCTGTTGTATACATAATAGACCTGGCCGCCGCGGGATAACTCCCGCACGATTGCCTCCCGCACCATCTCTTCGTTGTACTCGCACACAAATGTCTGAATCGGCATCCGCTCCTCCGGCGCCTCCTCCAGCACACTCATATCCCGGATTCCCGCCAGGCTCATGTGGAGCGTGCGCGGAATCGGCGTGGCGGTAAGCGTCAGCACATCCACATCCGCTTTCATTTTCTTAATCTTTTCTTTATGCGCGACGCCGAAACGCTGTTCCTCATCGATGACAAGCAGGCCGAGATCCTTGTACACAATATCGGACGACAATACCCTGTGCGTTCCGATCACAATATCCACCATCCCTTTTTTCAGATCCGCTATGACCTTTTTTTGCTCCGCCGCCGTACGAAACCGCGACATCAGCTCCACCCGGACCGGAAAATCCTTCATTCTCTGGATAAATGTATTGTAATGCTGCTGTGCCAGTATCGTCGTGGGAACGAGAAAGACAACCTGCTTGCCACACTGCACCGCTTTAAAAGCCGCGCGGATGGCGATTTCTGTCTTCCCGTATCCCACATCGCCGCAGATCAGCCGGTCCATAATCCTGCCGCTTTCCATATCCGCCTTGGTCGCCTCTATGGCGGCAAGCTGATCTTCCGTCTCCTCAAACGGAAACATTTCTTCAAATTCCCGCTGCCATACCGTATCGGGCTCAAACCGGAACCCTGCCTTTTCCCGGCGCGCCGCATACAGCTCCACCAGGTCTTTTGCCACCTCGCCCACCGCGCTTTTGACTTTACTTCTCGTCCGGCTCCACTCCTGTGTCCCCAGTTTATTCAGCTTTGGCCTGCGGGCGTCCGCCGACGCATATTTCTGAATGGCGTCAAATCCCGTGGCCAGAATATACAGGTTTCCGCCGTCCCGGTATTCAATTTTCATATAGTCCTTGACGACATTTTCCATTTCTACTTTTTCGATTCCTTTGTATATGCCAAGGCCATGGCTTTCGTGCACGACATAATCTCCGACCTTCAGCTCCGCAAAGTCATGGATTTTCTGTCCTTCGAACTTCCGGCGTTTCTTTTTCTTCTTTTTTTCCGCGCCAAATATATCGCTCTCCGAAAGAATCACATATTTCAGCAGCGGATATTCAAATCCCCGGAGCACATGACCATAACAGGTCATAATCTCCCCCGGCGCAAGTTCCCGCTCCGGATCTTCACTGTAAAACGCGTTCAACTCCGCATCCGCCAGATCTTTCGCCAGCCGCTTTGCCCTTGTCCGCGACCCCGACAACAGCAAGACCCGATAGCCGTTTTTCTTATAACGGCGCATATCCTTCACAAGTGTCTCAAAGCTGTTATTATAAGGAGCCGTAGACTTCGCCGTAATCGTAAAACGGCCGCCTGCATGCAGCAGCGCGCTCTTTTGATTAAGCGCCGAAATTGACAGGACATGACGCCCCTGCAGTCTGGCCGCCGCCTGCTCCACCGAAAGCAGCAAATCCATCTGGCCCGGAAGCACATATCCCTTTTCCGCCCGGTGCATCATACTCTCCCGGAACTCCAGTTCCACTGCATTGCCATGTTCCTGCAGTCTGGCCGGCTCATCCAGTACGAACAACGTGCAGGACGGTTCAAAAAAATCGACAAACCCCGCGGCATCCCGATAAAAATACCGGAGATAGCTCTCAATGTTCAAAAGGGAGCGATATTCCAGTATCTGCTCTTTCAGTTCCGCCACCTGTGTTCCGATCCGGTGCGCCTCCTGTGTGCGAAACTGCTCCCGCAGCGCCTTTTCCGTCTCCTGCCCATCTTTTTCAATGGCCGCAATGCCCTTTTGCAGCGCTTCCGCAAACAGTACCAGCTCCGTCGCGGGGTAGATCTCCACACTCTCCAAATTTTCAATCGATCGCTGACTGCGCACGTCAAAACTCCGGACCGATTCCACCTCATCGCCCCAGAGTTCAATCCGGTACGGATTTTCTTCCGTCAGATCAAAAATATCAATAATGCCGCCGCGAACGGCAAACTGCCCCGGCGTCTCTACCTGATATACCTTATCGTAACCGGTCGCCGTCAATATCCCCGCCGTTTCCTCCCAGGACAGACTTTTTCCCCGGTGAATCGAAACAATTCCCTTTTTCAGTGTCTCCAGCGGCGCCTGGTATGTCATCAGGCTGTCAAAGGTCGTCACAACCGTAACCGGAAGCCCCTCCAGAATCCTGCGCAGCGCCTTCATCCGCTCCATGGTCAGCCGGTTCCCGTGCACATCCGCCTGATAAAAAATCAGATCTTTTGCCGGAAAAAGAACGGTATTTCTGTCATAAAACCGGTAATCTTCATAGATTTCCCTGGCTCTCATATCGCTGAACGTAACAATAATCTTATTCCGATAACCCTCGCTCAGACCGTAAACCATATGCATTTTCTGGGAATCCACACAACCGGTCAAAGATACGGGTGATTTCCGCAGCATACTGCGAATTTCGGCAAATTCTCCCATCTCCTCAAAGGGCTTTGTCAGTACTCTCATCATTTCCTCCTGCGGCACGCTTTTTGTTGTACGCATTCATGGCTGCATCCGTTTCTCCCTGTACCAGCAAATGCACCGCTTCTTCCGCCAGCAGAGCGCTTTTCCCGATCGTCTCCCGATCGCCTTCCGTAAAGTGCCCGAGCACATAATCAACCAGATCATAGTCTTTCGGTTTTTCTCCCACGCCGACTTTAATCCGCAGAAATATATCATGTCCCAGATGTGAAATAATATTTTTAATGCCGTTGTGTCCGCCTGCACTGCCTTTTTTTCGAATGCGAAGCTGTCCCACGTCCATACTCACATCATCATAGATCACAATCATCTCCTGTTTCTCATCTATTTTATAATAATCCACGATCTCCCGCAGGCTCTCGCCGCTCAGATTCATAAAAGTCTGTGGTTTTGCCAGAATCACCTTTTGTCCCGCAATCATTCCCCTGCCGATCAGCGCCTTATGCTTTCGTTCCAGAACAGAGATTCCGTTTTTCTCTGCTATAACATCTATGACGGAAAATCCGGTATTATGTCTTGTATTTTCATATGTCCTGCCCGGATTTCCCAATCCCGCGATCAGATACATCGCATCATCCCCTTTCCGCTTTTACAGCATAACAAAGGAGTTGTCAAAAGACAACTCCTTTTCCCTGGTGTCTGCACCTTTTCTTTTATTCTGCATTATCCGGTTCCGACAATGCCTGCTCGTAACGTTCCAAAATAATCTTCTGTATGCCCTCTCTAGTCTCTGAATTGATAGGATGCGCAATATCACGATATTCCCCATCCGTGGCTTTTTTGCTTGGCATCGCAATAAAAAGCCCTTTCTCACCTTCAATCACCTTGATGTCATGAACTACGAATTCATTGTCGATCGTTATCGATACGATCGCTTTCATTTTCCCTTCTTTCGTAATCTTACGAACTCGTACGTCTGTTATCTTCATGCATCTTGACCTCCTCTGATCGATACTAGAACTTGTACCTCATATTTTTTTCGATTACGATCTTGATTCCATCTTCGCCTTTATAGCAGGAGTTGGCCGGTATCGTGTCGCGGCTCTCTACGATGCAGTTTTCAATGTAAGTGTTATCTCCAATATAAACGTCATTTAAAATAATAGAATTCTTGATCGTGCAATGATTACCGATGAATGCACTTTTGAATACAACCGAATTCTCTATGGTCCCGTTGATGATACAGCCGCTGGAAATCAGGCTGTTCCTCACATCGGACCCGACATTGTATTTTGCCGGCGGCAGGTCATCCACCTTGGAATATATCGAGGGATACTCTTTGAAAAAATAATTGCGGACATCCGTTTTCAGGAAATCCATATTCGCTTCAAAGTAGTCTTTCACGGAAGCGATATTCTTCCAATAACTCTTTATCTTATAGCCGTAAATCCGTTTTAAATTCTTATACCGGATCAGAATATCCCTGACAAAGTCATACCTGTCTTCCTCTGCGCATTTTTCCAGTAATTCAATTAACTGTCTCCTTCGGATCACGTAAATCCCGCAGGAGATTGTATGGGATCGTGCAACGACCGGCTTTTCTTCGAACTCCTCAATCCTGCTTTCCTCATTCATGCGGATCGTCCCATACCGTTCCAGTGCCCGGTCGTCTTCCATATCCCGGCAGACAACCGTGATGTCCGCCTTCCTCTCAATATGGTATTCCAGCACCTTATTGTAATCCATTTTGTAAATACAGTCGCCGCTTGCAATTATGACATAGGGCTCATGACTGCTCTTCAGAAAATCCAGATTCTGATATATGGCGTCGGCCGTCCCCCTGTACCAGGAGTTACGATCCGCTGTCACCGCAGGTGTAAATACGAAAATTCCGCCCTGCTTCCTGCCAAAATCCCACCATTTTGATGAACCCAGATGCTCATTCAGGCTCCTTGCATTGTACTGGGTCAGAACGGCAACCTTCTGTATATGGGAATTGGACATGTTGCTGAGTACGAAATCGATACCCCGATAACTGCCTGCAACAGGCAATGCCGCAACTGCCCTTTTTTTCGATAGCTCCTTCATACGATGGTTGTTGCCGCCCGCTAAAACAATTCCGATTGCTCTCACGTCTCATCACCTGCCTTAATCAATGTTTTTCCGCCCGCCAGATAATTATCCGCATAATCTGTCTGAACCGTCCTGCCAAAGATCACGGAATTTTTCCCAACTGTGATGCCAGGCGGCACTACGCTCTTTTCCCCGATCGTTACAATGCCATGATTGTAGATATGGGGATCCGTCTCGTTTTCGGTCTCATCACCAATACCCAGCTTTACACCGTCCCCGAGTACGGCGTCCTCCGCGATAATCGCCTTGTACAGCTCGCATCCTCTGCCGATTTCCGTCCGGTTCATAATGATGGAATCCCGCACGACAGTATTTTCCCCGATCGTTACCCCGCAGCCGATTACGGAATTGTACACTTTTCCCAATACCGTAGTGCCTTCACCGATAATGCTCCGCTCCACAATGCTGTCTGCGGATATGTACTGCGGCTGCAAAATCTCGCTGCGCGTATAGATCTTCCAATACTCTTCATAAAGATTAAACTCGGGTATAATGTCAATCAGCTCCATATTGGCTTCCCAATAAGAATGGAGCGTCCCTACGTCCTTCCAGTAACCGTTAAATTCATACGCATATAGCGGCGCGCCTTTTTTATGGCAATATGGAATCACATGTTTGCCAAAATCAAGCGCCGGCTGATTTGCAAGAGCCAGCAGCGCTTCTTTTAACGTCTCCCAGTTAAAAATATAAATCCCCATAGATGCCAGATTGCTGCGTGGTTTCTCGGGTTTTTCCTCAAAATCCTGTATTTTCCGATTTTCATCGGCAATCACAATTCCAAACCGCCTTGCTTCTTCCAGCGGAACAGGCATGGCGGCAATCGTCACCTCTGCCCCATTGGATTTATGGAAGTTCAGCATAACCTCATAATCCATCTTATAAATATGGTCGCCGGAAAGAATCAGCACATAATCGGGATGAAAGGTTTCCATATAGGCAAGATTCTGATAGATCGCATTTGCCGTACCGGTATACCACTCGCTGTTTTTGCTTTTTTCATAAGGCGGGAGGATCGTTACGCCGCCGATATTGCGGTCCAGATCCCATGGAATGCCGATACCGATATGGGAGTTCAGTCGGAGCGGCTGATACTGTGTCAGTACCCCCACCGTATCCACCCCGGAGTTAATGCAGTTGCTCAGCGGAAAATCAATAATCCTGTATTTTCCCCCGAATGCGACCGCCGGTTTGGCTACTCTGGAAGTAAGTACACCAAGCCTGCTGCCCTGGCCGCCGGCCAGGAGCATGGCAATCATTTCTTTCTTATACATATTGTCACTCCTTACAATCCATTGGATTTCCTATTCTTTCTTTAGTCATAATATAACATAGTTTCGTATAAAAGTGAATTGTTTTTACAATTTATTTATTTATTTTTGCCAACTTTCTGTATATATTTTACAATATTTTTTAATATTACATAAATATTTCCGAAATATTATCGCTTCCTGTTTCACCTCCGAAAAATTTGAAATTTATTGTTTGTTTTTTTTCGCGTTGTGCGTATAATAATACTATACCAGACATTTTTTGGAATATTTTTCAGAAAGAGGACGCCATGTATCAGATTGATTTCAGTAACCCGATTCACATACACTTTATCGGTATCGGCGGTATCAGTATGAGCGGTCTGGCAGAGATTCTGCTGACCGAAGGATTCACCGTATCCGGTTCCGACATGCACCGAACTCCCCTGACCGAAACACTGGAGCAAAAAGGCATCCCGGTTTTCTATCGACAGACGCCGGCCAATCTGACGGACGACATTGATTTGATCGTTCACACCGCCGCAATCAAAGCCGGCAACCCCGAACTGGCCGCCGCTGTCGAAAGGGGCATACCCTGCCTGACCCGCGCACAGCTTCTGGGACAGATGATGCGCAATTACAAAACGCCTGTCGCCGTCAGCGGCACGCACGGCAAGACGACGACTACTTCCATGATCGCCGAAATTCTGCTGCGGGCAGATACCGACCCCACGCTCTCCATCGGCGGCATCCTGCGCTCCATCGGCGGCAATATCCGCATCGGGAAATCAGACTATTTTGTAACGGAAGCCTGTGAATATACGAACAGCTTTCTGGAATTTTTCCCGAAAATCGGCATTATCCTTAATATAGAGGAGGATCATCTCGATTTCTTCCACGACATCGATGAAATTCGTGACTCCTTTCACAGATTCGCCGCTCTGCTGCCGGAAGACGGTACACTGATTATCAACGGGACAATTGCAAATCTCGAAACCGTCACGAAAGATCTGCCATGCCGTATCATTACATTCGGAAACGATCCGTCATTCGACTATTCTTTTGACCATCTTTCCTTTGATGAAGCAGCATGTCCTTCCTTTACGCTCCAAACCCGCGACGGACAGAAACGGACCGTTACTCTGTCAGTGCCCGGAGAGCATAATGTATACAATGCGCTGGCCGCCCTCGCCCTTTCCGATCTGCTCGGGCTTCCAACGGATACTGTTCTGGCTGCCCTGCGGGATTTTCACGGGACCGACAGACGCTTTGAGTATAAGGGCCAGATCGGCGGTGTCACCATTATTGACGATTATGCGCATCATCCTACGGAAATCACCGCAACACTGCAGGCTGCGCGGAATTATCCGCACAAAACGCTGTGGTGTGTATTCCAGCCGCATACGTACAGCCGGACAAAAGCCTTTCTGCCGGAGTTTGCACAGGCGCTCGCTCTGGCCGACCGCGTTGTGCTGGCCGATATTTATGCCGCCCGGGAAAAGGATACGCTCGGTGTCAGCTCCCGTATGCTGCAGGACGAAATCTGCCGGCTCGGAAAAGAATGTGCCTATTTTCCTTCTTTCGACGAGATCGAAAACTTTTTATTGGAAAATTGCTCCGGCGGTGATCTGTTGATAACCATGGGAGCGGGAGACGTTGTAAAAATCGGCGAAAATCTGCTTGGGCTTTAGTTATCCACAATATCCACATTGAAAAGCGCCTTTCCGGGCACAATAAAATGTGGATATTTTTTCGGGTACAAATTTCCTCTTTTTCCTGATTTTTACTATATATATGCAGACAATGCAGCGGATTATACATCCCTGTAATCCACAGTTTCCACATTATCCACAATTGCCGCAACCCTTGTGTTTTCAGCATTTGCAGAAAAATTTACTGTTTTATTTTTAAAAATAATATGGTATAATCACCTTGCTTTGTAACATATTACGAATCGGGTGGGAACATGGGAAAACTGACTGTTTACCGGGAAGATACCGCCGCCTTTACGGCGGTTTCGAATCAATTTATCGACTGTTATATGACAGACGCCAATGATGCACAGTTAAAAGTGTATCTCTATTTGCTGCGCACACTACAGGCCGGCCGGGAAACCGACATCTCCGACATGGCCGACCGTTTTAATCATACGGAAAAAGATATTGTACGTGCGCTGAAATACTGGGAGAAGCAGGGTCTTCTCGCACTGGAATATGATCCCGGCAAAAACCTGTCCGCTATCCGGCTGCTCTCACCGTCTGCCGGAACGGTTTCACAACCCTGCAAAGCCGCAATGCCGGCCGCTTCCGTACACCCTGCGGACATCGTACCGCTTCCGGCCGCCGTGGAACCGGTTTCTTCCATACCGGAAAAACCATCGTATTCCGCCGATGACCTCAAAGCGTTTCGCAGCAATGAAGAAACCGAGCAGTTATTATTTATCGTGGAACAGTATATCGGTAAACCGCTCAGTGTAACGGAAGTCAGGACCGTCCTCTTTATTTACGACAGCCTGCAGTTTTCTTCCGACCTGATCGACTATCTGGTTCAGTATTGTGTCGGAAAAGACAAAAAAAGTTTTCGTTATATTGAAAAAGTGGCGTTGGAATGGGCTGAAAATCATATTACCACACCCCTGCAGGCAAAAGAATTTGCCTGCAGATATGACAAAAATGTCTATACCATCATGCGGGCGCTCGGAAAAAACAGCGATCCCACACCCAAAGAACTTACTTATATCAACCGTTGGACGAAAGAATGGGGATTTACCCTGCCTGTGATCGAGACTGCCTGTGAGCGCACGGTTCTCGCCGTGGACAAGCACCGTTTTGCATACGCGGACAGCATTCTCGCAAGCTGGAACCGTTCCCACGTACATACGCCGGAAGACATCCATACGGCAGATAAGGCTTATCACAAAAACAAGCCGGCTCAAACCCGTTCTTCTGTTTTAAATAATCAATTTAATCAATTCCCCCAGAGAGATTATGACTTTGACGCTCTGGAAAAAGAACTGTTAAGCAACTGACATCATGTGAAGGAGAAATTTTGTGCCCCTGACCAACCAACAGTACGATTCCATTCTTCGGGAATATGAAGAAAAACAGAATCTTTCCAGACGAAATCAGCTTCAGAAAATAACCGAGATATATGAAAAAATACCGGAATACGAGGAAATAGAACAGACTGTTTCCTCTGTTTCTGTTGCCCAGGCCCGGAAGCTTCTAAGCGGGGACGAACAGGCTTTGGAGGATTTAAGGGAAACGCTCCATGTCCTGTCCGAAAAAAAAGCGGCGCTTTTGCGCGCTGCAGGTTATCCTTCGGACTATCTGGAACCGGAATATGCCTGTGCGCGCTGCCGGGATACGGGCTACCAAAACGGCCGGAAATGTATCTGCCTGAAACAACGAATCGTTTCGCTTTTATATGAACAGTCCAATCTGAAAGAAATACTCCAAAAAGAAAATTTTTCCGCATTATCATATGAATATTATCAGGGTGAAGATCTGGAACGTTTCCGGCAGACAGTTGCCGCCTGCCGGCATTTCATCCGGGATTTCGATCATACATATCGAAACCTTTTCTTCTATGGCTCTGTAGGCGCCGGCAAATCCTTTCTGTGCAACTGTATCGCAAAGGAAATCATCGAAGCAGGTAAGCTTGTTCTCTATTTCAGCGCCAGCGGGCTGATTGACACGCTTTCCGGCAGCTCACAGGCCGCGAGGGACCGGGACAGCCTGCACGGTGTCAGTCAGGATCTTTATCACTGTGATCTGCTCGTGATCGATGACCTGGGAACCGAATATACAAACGCCTATGTGGTGACGCAGCTTTTTTCCTGTCTGAACGAACGCCATCTGCGCAGGAAACCGACGCTGATTTCCACCAATCTTTCTCTGGAAGATTTGCGAAATAAATATTCCGAACGAATTTTTTCCCGTATTACAAGCAATTATGATATGTATAAAGTTACGGGACCGGATATCCGCATGTACCGAAAAACGCTGTTGATTAGAAAGTGAGGAATTTTTCATGAGAGCGCGCGAAGAAAAACGAAACCTGGAAACCATACCCGTAGGTTCCCTCGGTGTAATCACACTGGAAGGCTGCCGGAATCTGGGACAGAAAATCGATTATTATCTTGTAAAATGGCGGACAGAACGGGAAAGCGAACACAAAGACAGTCTTGCCTTCGCCGGCTATCAACGCAATTCCTATCTGCTGGAAGCCAAAGTGCCTCGGTTTGGCTCAGGAGAGGCTAAGGGCGTCATTATGGAATCCGTGCGGGGCACGGATCTGTATATCCTCGTCGACGTCTGCAACTACAGCCTGACATATTCGCTCTGCGGTCATGAAAATCATATGTCCCCCGACGATCACTATCAGGATCTGAAACGCATTATATCCGCCGTAGGCGGAAAAGCGCGGCGGATTACCGTAATTATGCCGTTTTTATATGAAAGCCGCCAGCATAAACGGACATCGAGAGAATCCCTCGACTGTGCCATTGCCCTGCAGGAGCTCGTCTCCATGGGCGTTGACAACATCATCACCTTTGATGCACACGATGCCCGGGTTCAGAACGCCATCCCGCTTCACGGCTTCGAAACGGTACGTCCCTCCTATCAGTTTATCAAGGGTTTGTTGCGCAACGAAAAAAATCTGCAGATTGATTCCTCCCATATGATGGTTATCAGCCCCGATGAAGGCGGCATGAGCCGCGCGATCTACATCGCCAATGTACTGGGACTCGATATGGGTATGTTCTATAAAAGAAGAGATTATACACGCCTTGTGGACGGACGCAATCCCATTGTCGCGCATGAGTTCCTTGGTACAAGCGTGGAGGGAAAAGACATGATTATCATTGATGATATGATCTCCTCCGGCGACAGTGTTGTTGAAGTCGCTGCAGCGCTGAAAGAGCGAAAAGCCCGTAAAATTTTTATCTGCGCCACCTTCGGTCTCTTTACCAACGGTCTGTCCAGATTTGATCAGGCATATCGTGACGGCCTGATCGATAAGGTCCTGACAACAAACCTGATCTACCAGACGCCGGAACTGCTGGAACGCGAATGGTATATCAACTGTGATATGAGTAAATATGTCGCCTATCTGATTGATACATTGAATCATGATACCTCTATCAGCGATCTGCTTGATCCGAATGAAAGAATTCAGCGCACGGTATCCAAATATAAAACCGGCAAACGGTAAAAAATTGCGACAATAAAATCACGGTATTGGAATGAAAATACAAAAACGGGCTGCCTCGGCAGCCCGTTTCTCTCATATTTCTATGTATAATTGTTTTTTCAGTCGCGATAAAGTCTGTCCGAACCCGCTCCCATTGCATACTCTTCACGAAGTATAAATTTTGCCACAAGATTTTTCAGCATTTGTGACTGGCTGGAAAGTTCTTCGCTGGCTGCCGCGCTCTCCACTGCCGTAGCGGAGTTGGTCTGCACAACGCTGGAAATCTGGTTCACTCCCGTTGTCACCTGTTCCACGGCGCCTGCCTGCCGTTCAGCCGCATCGGCAATCAGCTCGACTTTCGCTGCCGCTTCCCGCACTTCTTCCACGGCCGTCTTCAACGACTCCGCCGTAGAACTTGCCAGTTCCATTCCGCGTTCTACCGCCCTGATGGAATTTTCGATCAGCTCGGCCGTATTTTTGGACGCCTCCGAACTCTTTCCGGCAAGGTTGCGCACTTCATCCGCGACAACGGCAAATCCTTTGCCCGTTACGCCTGCTCTTGACGCTTCCACAGCCGCGTTAAATGCCAGTATATTCGTCTGGAAGGCAATATCCTCAATGGTTTTGATAATCTTTCCAATCTCGCTGGAAGTACGGGTAATTTCCTCCATGGCAACCATCATATCATGCATTTGTCTGTTGCATGTCTCCATTTCATCGCCGACCATATTGGACTGGTCTTTTGCTTTGATCGCATTGTTTGCCGTCCCTTTAACCTGTTCGGAAATATCGGAAATCGTCGCCGCAAGCTCTTCCACTGCCGCCGCCTGTTCCGTAGCGCCCTGCGAAAGCGCCTGTGCGCCGTCCGAGACCTGACCGGAACCCGCGGAAACTTCATTTGCGCTCATATTAATCTGTCCAAGCGTGGAACTCAGATCACGGTTCAGTTTCCGTATGGAGAGCAATAAACTCTGAAAACTTCCCACATATCGTTCTTCCGCTTCTGTGCGCACATCGAAATTACCGTTTGCCATCTCGCTTAAAAGCCTCGAAGCGTCGGAAATCACGCTCCCCAGAATCACCGTCATATTTTTAAAGGTTGCTGCCAGACTGCCCAGTTCGTCTTTTGATTTCCATGTAACATTAATGTCAAAGTTACCGTCCACAATCTTATTGGCAGATGTCTCCAGTTCCCGAAGCGGTTTGGTAATCATTGTGGTCAGATATGTAGAAAGAACTATCGTTATAACCAACACTGTAATGGCGATCGCAAGAAGCTCAAATTCAAGCTGTTTCTGCCGTTCTTTTGTATCCTCATAGTCCGTTGCCGCACTGGTCTGCGCTTCATTGCTGATTTTGATCAGCAGGTCCACAGCCTCGTCCACCAGCGGCTGATACTCATTCAGCAGCATTTCCTGTGCCTGCACCTTATCGGTTCCGGCGATCTCAATGATCGCATGCTGCAGATCCATCGCCTCAGTCAGACTGGCTCCAAATGCTTCCACCAACTCTTTGCTTCCCTCAAAATTTTCAAACACCCATGTCGCATTTTCATTCAGCGCCGTAATCTCTTTCTGCATATCGGTCACATAGGTATCTTTCTTGGCTTCCTCATCCTCTATCGTAATAAAAGTAAGATCCTTTACGATAATCTGCAGCCCACGACGCATGTTCATTACTTTGTTGGTGATCTGATAACCGACTTCATAGAAATCGGTATATTTCTCCGCGCTCTCCCGCAATCCTGTCACTGCAAGCATAACCGTCCCGCAAAACAGTACAATGATCAGCATAAATGTCACCAGCAATTTTGTCCTAATCCTCAGATTTTTCATTTTCCTCTCCTTGTACTCCCAT